>CAYVLI010000031.1:0-13427 GCA_964452105.1 uncultured Nitrospinota bacterium | reverse complement strand
GCAGCGGCTTCGCACGTATAAGCAGGCCTGGCATGAGGAAGCAGCCTGTATTCGATTCCTTCCGAATCCAGCAGTTGCAATATCTTAGAGGTCAATGCAGCCCTTCCTTTATATTCATCTTCTTCTATTGTGGTGTCTTAAAAATACGTTTACGAAATGCAGCAGAGATTCTTCGCTTCGCTCAGAATGACAGGCTTGTTGCTTGCACTGTCATGCTGAGTCCGCCAGGGGCGTGGCGAAGCATCTCGCCGGTAAGTAGAGACAATCCATGAATTGTCTCTACAAGTTCGGACAGCCATCGAGATTATTTAATATTATTTATGAGACAACATACTATCTCCTCATCGCAAAAATGGGAATCAGCACCACCAGGAGAAATAGGCCGATGAGCAGGAAAACATCGTTGTAAGCCCTGACCAGGCCCTCCTTTGCTATGAACCCCTTAAGAACCGACAGCGACAACGAAGACGCCTGCCCGTCCGTAAACCCGCTGAACGAGAAAAATCCCTGAACCTTTTCATAAACCAGGTTAAATCCCGTGGAGGTGAGATTTACCAGATCGCTGTTCACCGCGCCATGAAAATCTATCCTCTTCTCCAGTGCGGTATTGAAAACGGCGATGCCGAACGAACCCCCTATGACCAGCACCAGCATCAGATAACCTGAAGCCATGCCCATCCTGCCCGCCGGGATTCCACGCATGGCCACCTTGGTGAGAGGTATGAAGAGCATCCCAGCGCCCGCACCCCTCAGCGCCAGCATAAATATTATGGTTGCCGCTGAAGTCTGAAAGTTCACCCCGGCATGTATCAGCATGGAGAATATCCCCAGCGCCACACCCAGCGCTATGAGGACCCTCGAGTCCCACCTGTCCGCCATCCAGCCCGACGTCAGCAAAAGAACGGAAGAGACTATGGAGCCGGGCACCATCATCAGACCCATCTGCAGCACCGTATAATCCATGATGTTGATCAGGAGTATGGGGAGAAGGAAGGCTGATGAATAAAAAGTGGTGCCGTACAATATCATGGTCAGTATGCTCAGCGAAAAATTGTAGTGCCTGAAAAGTTTCAGATCCACGAAAGGGTTTCTGGTATTCAACTCTAACAGGACGAAAGCTACGGCGGCCGCAAACGCCACCACCAGCAGAAGCATTATGTAGCTGGAATCCCACCCCTTTCTGTGCACCTGGCTAAGCGCCAGCAGAATGGTTACCAGGAAAAGGGTAAGGGTGGCGAACCCCGGGAAGTCGAAGGCCATCTTCGCCCCTGAACGTATCTCTCGCATTATGATGCTCACCAGAAACAGGCCAACGACCCCTATGGGAAGGTTGATGAAAAACATTATTCGCCAGTTGAGGTGCTCCAGCAAGTAACCTCCCAGGCTCGGGCCAAGGGCATAAGGGATAAGCGTCGCGCCCACGCTGAACACGCCCAGCCCCGTCCCCCGCTCCTCATCAGGGAAAGTCTCCACGAGAATTGCTACCCCCAGAGGCCAGACGGCGCCTCCCCCAAGGCCCTGGAAGAGGCGAAAAACCACCAGCGACTCCACGTTCCAGGCCAGCCCGCATAACCCTGAGCTTATGGCGAACAGGGCTATGCATCCCTGATACAGCCTCTTGTAACCGATAACCTCCGCAAGCCATCCCATGCTGCCCATGGTCACCGTAGAGGAGAGCAGATAACCCACCTGAACCCACTGGATGCTCTCCACCGTGGCTCCCATGAACGACATGACTTTGGGAAGGCCGATGGGCACAATCAGATAGTTCAATTCGGTCATCATGGAGGATATGAACAGGGAAAGCGTAAGGAACCACTTATAGCGCGGATTTACCGCCACGTATTCGTTATATGACAAGCTCATGAACTGAGGCTCCGAGGCACAGAAATAATTCCCAGAATACTAAGCCCTTGTTTATATCACATATTCCACCTGCTTACACCGCTCCAGCATTCTATAAAGAAGCCACACCCGTCTATTCCATCAGTATAAGTCATGTCGAATAAACTCTAAATATTGGACAGCACCACGAGTTTGAAGTATAATTTTATCAGTGTAATTAGTCAGATATGAGCTGTTTTTTACGGTTTCCGCTAACCGGCTTTCCCTTTCAACATCTGAATCAGGGCGAAAGCCATTTAACCAGCCTCCCATCGAGGGCTTCATGATGTCGAAAAAGAACGTTAAAGGGCTGAGTGTGGTCGCAGCCCTGACGATTTTTTTGAGCCTGACCGCTAAGTTGTCCGCCGAACAAGACTATATGAAAGCTCTGCAGATTTTGAAAATGGACAAGGAGATTAAAGCCTTTGAATTCACGCTCCCCGCTGTAAATCTCCAGGCCGCAGCGGTCGCCGACAATAAAGAGCAGGGGGAACAGCAAGATGTGAAGACCACCATCGATGAGACGGGGGAAACAAAAATCACCGGTTCATTTGATAAAATCATGAAGTGGGCAGAAAAGAGGTGGGGTGGGGGAAAAACCTCCGATGATGCAGGGAAACTGCCTAACATAAGCCTGAAAGATTACAGGGGCAGCGTTGTCTTTCTAAATTTCTGGGCCACCTGGTGCCCGCCATGCAGGGAAGAGATGCCTCGAATGGAGAAGCTGTACCAGACCTTAAAAGGCACAAACTTCGAGATACTGGCGGTATCCATAGATCGCACGGGAAGCAATGCAGTCGTTCCCTTCATGAAGGAAATGGGCCTTAGTTTCCCCGCCCTCCTGGACCCGGATCGCAGAGTTAGCCGGAAGTACAGCGTCGTGTCCGTCCCCATAAGTTACCTGATAGATTGCCGGGGGAACATCGCAGGCAAGGCGATAGGAGCCCGTAAGTGGGATGGAGAGGAAGCCGTACAGCTCATCAAGAATCTGCAAAAAGGACCCCAGTGCGAAATTTGAAAAGGTTCATCCCACCAAAAATTTCCTGTTAAACCACACGGCCAAAAACATCGATAAGGAAAAAAGAACAACTGCGATTGGAAACAATATGAAACTAAAAAGAGCAAAAACTGCAATTTTTATCCTTCTAATCCTGAGCGCACTGGCATATTTATCCCCGAAACACGCACTCGGCCAGGATACCGAATTAAAAATAAACAGATTGAACGTATCGGTATGGCCCGAGTATGATGACCCGCGTATCCTGGTAATCTACCACGGGGAGTTCGAAGAAGGATCGGCCTTCCCCCTCTGGGCGGACTTTTATATCCCCGAAGATGCAGAGATAAACGGCGCCGGCATAGATGCGCCGGATGGACAGCAGCTCTGGCAGGACTACAAAATCATCCAGCAAGGTGACCGTAAGGCCATATCAGTCAATCTCAATCAGAACCGCTTTTTCCTGGAGTATTATTACGATCCCTTCCCCGGCGGGGCGCTCAAGTCTTTCGAACAAAAGATAGAAAACAAGTATCCCGTGGCCAACCTGCGTGTTACAATTCAGAAACCCCTCAAGGCTGAAGACTTCCAGATAACTCCAAAAACAGAAGACAGCTTCACAGACCCCCGGGGCTTCACATACTTCAGATACAATTTCAGCAACCTTCAATCTGAAAACAGCGTGAACCTGATGGTCTCTTACAAAAAGGATGATCCCAACCCTTCTGTAGCCAGGCAAAAGTCCGTAAAGCAGGGTGCAGAAAGACCTGCCTCGGCTCAGGGCCAAAAAACAGCTTCGGGTCTTAAAGCCGGCTCAAGCGATAGGACATACGCAGGTATCATACTTATAATAGTTGCAGCAGTAATAGCCGCTGTGATAATCATTAAGAAGGCCTCCCCCAGGGAAGAGGAAGCCGTCGATATTGAAGAAAGAACGGCTGAGGGCCGCGGTGGCTGGAACTTCTGCCCCAAATGCGGCGCAAAGCTTGAGAGAAAATATAAATTTTGCCCCGCATGCGGACATACCCTTAAAAGAGGAACCTGATGGCTGATAAAGACACCACCGAAGCCGGACAACCAGAAGAAGCAGTAATAGAGAAGGAAAA
This sequence comes from uncultured Nitrospinota bacterium, assembly GCA_964452105.1. GTDB lineage: Bacteria > JAUXIQ01 > JAUXIQ01 > JAUXIQ01 > JAUXIQ01 > CAYVLI01. The sequence goes on along the minus strand of CAYVLI010000031.1, from coordinate 9,440 downwards.
GAAGGCCATCCACTACCTGCTCGTCATACCCATCCTTGTAGTGATAGGCATAGTCGTCTTCACCTTCGTGTTCGGAGAAAAGAAGGTCAAGGTAAAGTCCCGGCCGTTGCAGGTGGGAGAGATGGCTCCGGACTTTACTTTCCCTGACCTGGACGGCAACATGGTCACACTCTCATCACTGCGCGGTAAGGTGGTTTTTATAAATATCTGGGCCACTTGGTGCCCCACCTGTATCGATGAGATGCCCTCAATGGAAAAACTCTACCAGCAGACGAAAGAAATGGGATTGGAAATACTTGCCGTCAGCATAGACGTCCTCGGTGAACAGGTCGTCAGACCTTTCATGGAAAAATACAAGCTGACCTTCCCCGCCCTGCTGGATAACCAGGGGAAGATAAAAAGGCTCTACGCCACCACCGGCGTGCCCGAAAGCTTTATATTGGACAAGGAAGGCCGCCTGGCCTTCAAAGCCATAGGCCCTCGGGACTGGTCCACACCGGAATTTATCGAATTCTTCAAAAAACTGACAGAATAGCATCGCTTGGGCGCCGTCCGCTCCGGTTGCTCAGCAGCAACCATGCTCAGTTAGCTCCCTCTGCCGGCGGTCGCTGTTTCCTCTCATTATGCCCGATTCGGCGCACGGCCGAAGCTCAGACGCCTCAACTGCCTCCGTAGCCTATGGACACACCGGCCCCCTCAACTATTACCGGCACATCCTTCCTGCCTCCGGATATCTCGAGCATCTTCTTCATGGCCTCGCTGTCTTTCAGGACATCCACATATACAACGTCAACCCCCTTATCCCCGTAACCCTTACGGGCCGCATTGGTGAAGGGTCAGGTTTCCTTGCCGTAGATGATGACTTTCTCAGACATAGTCTCCTTGTCTCTCATTTAGGGTCATCTGCAAATGTGAGGTCGACTTTAACCAATTTCAACATATCCCTATCAAAATGTTTACGATTCTTCCCTCAGCTTCGATATATTCTTCTTCAACCACATCGCATGCCCGACCTCGTCCACCAACTGCAATGCAAACATCAGCAGAATATCATCATCGAACTCCATCTTCTCCACCAGCCTGCAGTATTCCCTTATGGCCTGCTGTTCCTCGGCAAGCTCTTTCTCCAGCATCTCCACGACGTTCCCGCTTCCGGCAGCCCCCGCAGACCTTCCTACCGCAGCTGCTCTGGCCGCTTCCCGCGGCAATTTTCCGCCCATGGCCCTGATGCACTGCATAAATTTTTGCGCATGCTCCTTTTCCGCTTCCAGGATAGCCCTCACGCCCCTGGCTATCTCCTCTTCCTCAATGGCCTCCGCATGCGCCGTGTACAGCTCTACGGCGCTCAGTTCCGCCAGAAGCATACTTCTCAGCGCCCGGACCATTTCTTCTCTCCTCATTATCCAATCCCTCCTCAAGGCGGCGGTAATGAGCGCCCCGGACTGAGCATTCAGCAAGTATAATATTAACTGGAAACAGCATTCTCCTCCTGATGATTATTCTAATCCCCAGGGAAAAAACATCAAGAGACGGCGGGCGATTCATACCCAGATGGATTTGCAAAAGCCTTCGGCAGTCGGCCCTTGCAGGAGCTACGGCGCTTCTGGCCCGGTTTTCCACCCATACGGACAGACGAACACGCACAGCCCGCAGTTGTTTCCGTCGGCGAGTTTGCTCATAACGGTCTTATGCCTGTTCCTGGCGTAATCGGCGCAGGCCCTCGCATCGAAAAAAGCCTCTCTGGGCATATCGGTGGAGAAATCCGCTCCCGTGAAGGCCGAAACCGGGCATATTTCAAGGCATTCGGTGCAGTCGCCGCAGCGGCGGGACATGGGTTCGCCCGCTTCGAGCGGCGCATCGGTGAGCACGGTAGCCCACCTCACGCGTGGGCCGAACTCGGGGGTCACCAGCAGCACGCTCTTGCCTATCCACCCCAGCCCGGATAAATGGGCGGCCATCTTGTTGGAAATTATCCCGTTCAATCCCTCGATATTGTAATACTGCGACGCATGTACCGGGTAAGCCTGATAGCCCGCCGCCTGCAGGATTTTCGTCAGCCGGTGGGCGGCGCCATCCAGAAAACGGTTGGTAATCTGGTAAACGTGCCATTGGTAGCTCCTTATCAGCCCTTCATTGCCATGATTCTCTATCTGATTCACCACCGCGTCTGAAAGACGTGAGCCCAGGGAAATAGCACGCGGGAACTCTCTCAGGAATTCGCCCCCCAGGCTCACCATGTGATCGTGGGCGGGGGTCACGTCGGCAACGCCGAACATCTCCATGCCCAGGTCCCTCGCCGTCTGCTCCAACTCATCCTGCAGTCGTTCAATGCCTTCCCTCATCCCGCCCTCCTGCACCCTCTATGTGACAAATATAGTTTTGAAACTTAACAGAGAGAAATCTAACTTGTCAAATCAAAAGAAATCTAAAATCCTTAGCCGGATACTATCCATTTTGAACCCGTTTAAACCCCACTATATAGTATAATTAACAAACGCTTTGCTGACCCTTTTCTTTTGCCATGGGGGGTATTTCATGAGAAGGGCCATCTGGATAGTCGCTGTGGTAGTCTCCGGGGTTGTCATTACCTGGGCCGCTACCCGCCACACCGCTCAAGCTCCTCTTAAGTACCGAACTTCCAAGGTATTACGTGGAGACATGGAGACCGTGGTCAGCGCCACGGGGATGGTGCGTGCGGTGACCCTGGTACCGGTGGGAAGCCAGGTGTCCGGGAGGATAAAGGAGATACTGGTAGATTACAACTCGCTGGTAACCAAAGGACAGACGGTTGCTTTGATAGAACCCGACCTCTTCCAGGGCAAGGTAGATGTCGCCCAGGCCAACCTGGAAGCTTCCAAGGCGGCGGCCGCGACTGGCCTGGCCGAAATGGAATCCAAACGCGCTCAGGTGAGAAACATGCGCTATAAATTGGAACAGGCCAGAGCTTTTGTGGAAAAGTGCGAAGTGACCGTCGAGGACACGCGAAAGACCCTGGAGAGGCAGAAATCTCTTTTCCGCAAGGGCATGATACCCGAATCGACGCTGGACAGCGTAACCACCGCCTATAACTCCGCCCTGGCTCAGAAACGGGAGGCGCTCGCAAGCCTCTCATCCAACGAGGCTCAGTTAGAGGCCGCAAGGATAGAAGTCAAGGTGGCCCAGGCGCGATACCAGACCGCACTGGCACGCGTGCGGCAGGCGGAGGCCACCCTGAAAACAGCGGAGATAGACCTGGGACACACTGTAATCTATTCTCCGGTTGAAGGCATAGTCATCTCGCGCGACGTTGACGTGGGCCAGACGGTGGCCGCAAGCCTGCAGGCCCCCACTCTGTTTACCATAGCCGAAGACCTGTCCATCATGCAAGTCATCGCCAGCGTGGACGAGGCGGACATCGGGGGTATCCAAGAAGGTCAAACGGCTACTTTCACCGTTGACGCCTATCCCGACAGAACATTCGAGGGAAGGGCAATCCAGGTGAGGAACATGCCCAGAGAATCACAGAACGTGGTTACTTACGATGTAATCATAGAGGTCTCCAACAGCGACTTCAAACTCAAACCGGGGATGACCGCTAACGTCAATATTATCAAAGCAAGTCGTCAAGACGTTCTTAAGGTTCCCGCTGCCGCCCTCCGTTTCAAGCCATCTGCAGCGGCCGATGGCAATAAGGATGAAGCGGATAAATCCCGGACGCAAAGAAGCGGCAGGAAGTTAGAGAAGATCCAGCAGACGTTGACCGCCAAACTGCAGCTAACACAGGAGCAGCAGGAACAGCTTTCACGAATCCTCAACGCTGGTCGACAAAAATTTCTGGCGCTTCCCGAGGGGCGGGGGCGAGAATCGAAGATCAAGCAGATAAGGGCCGACAGCCGCCGTAAGATCAGAAACATCCTCACCGAAGAACAGAAATCACGGTATGACAATCTAACTGCTGCCTGGGATGCCAGACGCAAGGCTGCCCGCAAAGGTGGCCTCAAGGCCGCCGTGTGGACCCTATCGGAGCAAGACGGGCCGATGAGAGTCCCCGTCCTTTTAGGGATATTTGATGGCAGCTATTATGAGCTAATAAGCGGGAAACTCAAGGAAAGGCAGGAAGTGGTAATCGGGGTGGCCTACGATCAAAAACAGCGGAAGAAGAACTCAGTTCCTCCCGGTTTCGGTTTCCGCAGGTTCAGGTAATCGTGTTTCATGAACTGCAAAAATGACAGCAATCTCATTGAAACCAGGAAACTCTGTAAAAGCTATCTTATGGGAGATGTTGAGGTGCATGCCCTGCGTGAAGTCGATTTGAGTATCAGCAGCGGCGAGTTCGTAGCCGTAAGCGGCCAGTCTGGCTCCGGCAAATCGACCTTGCTGAACATCCTGGGGCTTCTGGACAGGCCCACATCGGGAGAATATATCTTTGAGGGCAGAGCCGCTTCCAGTCTGAGCAGGAACGAACGGGCAGATATCCGCAACTCGAGCGTCGGTTTCGTCTTTCAGAGCTTCAACCTGCTTCCCCGGGCCTCGGCACTGGAAAACGTGGAACTCCCCCTCAACTACAGCCGCGTCCCGCTCCGGCAGAGGAGGGAAAAAGCGGCCGAGCTTCTTGACAGGGTTGGACTCTCGGGCAGGGGGAAACACCACCCCAGCCAGCTATCAGGAGGACAACAACAGCGCGTGGCCATCGCCAGGGCCCTGGTCAACTCACCATCGCTGCTCATGGCCGATGAACCCACAGGCAACCTGGACAGCACCACCGGGGAAGAGATAATGAACCTGCTTCAAGAGCTGCACCAGAGTCAGGGGATCACCATTCTTATGGTGACACATGAACCGAACATAGCAGCCTATGCACAGCGCCTGATAGTGCTCAAGGACGGTTTTATTCAGGAAGACACACGTACGCCAGGCCTACAGTAATATCATTCGTCTCTTGTTGTCAGGATTGCCTTGAGTTATGGTATCCATAAAAAACCTGACCTTCTAAAGGGGCGGGACTTTGATTATCAGAGAAGCCTTCCGAGCACTGGCTCGCAACAAGATGCGCAGCATCCTCACCATGCTGGGGGTAATAATCGGCGCTGCCGCCTTCATCACTATGGTGAGCATCAGCCAGGGGGCCAATTCCAGCATACAGGCCTCCATCGCCAGCCTGGGGCGGGATTTACTGTTCGTTCTTCCTGGAACCACCACGGCGGGGGGTGTTCGCAGCGCAGCGGGAAGCTCCATGCGCCTTACAGTGGAGGACGCCCGGGCCATCACCCACGAGGCGGAAACAGTAAAGATAGTCTCCTATGCCCGGCGGGCCGTGCTTCAGATTGTCAGCGGAAACAGGAACTGGCACACAAGCGTGACGGGCGTGAGCCCGGATTTTTTCCCCCTTCGCGACTGGGATGCGAAATCGGGCCGCGTTTTCACCTGGGCCGAAGATGGGTCTGCGGCGAAGGTAGCCGTGCTGGGGCAGACGGTGGTGGAAAACCTGTTCGGCCGCGGGCAGGATCCCGTAGGCCAGACGATACGCGTGAAGCGAGTGCCCTTGCGGGTGATAGGGGTGCTCAAGCCCAAAGGCCAGTCCCCTATCGGACAGGATCAGGACGATGTGGTCTTCATACCCTTTTCAACCGCGGAGAAGCGTGTCATCGGCGCCCGCATTCTGGGTAGAGTAAGTATAATTCTGGCATCGGCTTCCGATTCCGCCTCCGTATCTGAAGCACAGGAGCAAATAGACCGTATCCTGCGCAGACGTCACCGGCTTCGCCCGGGAGAGGAACCCGATTTCACCATCCGCACCATGGAGGACATCGCCCGAACGGCCGCAGGCGCCAGCCGCATCATGACCATCCTCTTGGCCAGCGTCGCTTCCGTATCACTGATTGTTGGCGGCATCGGCATCATGAATATAATGCTGGTCTCAGTCACCGAGCGCACCCGTGAGATAGGACTTCGCATGGCAGTTGGTGCGAAAGGTTCGGATATACTTCTACAGTTTCTGGTCGAGGCCCTTGTCCTGAGCGTAATAGGGGGCATTATCGGCATCATCGTAGGCCTCATGGGCTCAAAGAGTGTGAGCGCCCTGGCCGGCTGGCCCACAATGTTCACTCCCTGGGCCATTGGCACCGCCTTCCTGTTCTCGGCCCTGGTGGGTATCTTTTTCGGTTTTTATCCTGCGCGGCGAGCCTCCGGCCTGGACCCCATAGAATGTCTGCGCTACGAATGAACACCCTCCATGCCTGACGCTCTCTCTACAAAAGTCCTCTTACAGCGTGCGCAGGGAGTTGGCTAAAGCGTTATCGCCCTTCAGTATCTCCTCGGCGCCGTTTATGATCTCATCTATAAGCTCTCTGGCGGTCTTTACCCTATCTATCATGCCCACGGCCATTGAACCCAGCCAGGCGTTCCCGCCCGATTCGCCCGCCCTCACTCGCTCGCCTCTTTTTATCTTATCATCTCGTTCCGACGTGGGAGGCTGAAAAATCCGCTCTATGGTTTCCGGGTCGAAGGAGTCTGCCTCCACCAGGAGTTGCTTGCCCCTTTCAGACCAGGGACACTCCTCCAGAGCCATGGTGGCCGTCCCCAGATAAACCCCTTGCGCTCCCATAGCCATTGCTGCCAGGAAACTCCTGGCATCCCCTATTCCACCAGCGGCGATGAAGGGGATTTTGAGCAGGCGGTTGGCCATGACCATGTTGACGAGGGTGGTGTTCTGGTACCTGTTCTTCTGGCCGACGCCTTCCACACCCACTATGATCACCGCGTCGGCGCCCTGCTGCTCAGCCGCCAGTGCGTGCTTCATGGTGGCTATCTTGTGTATCCAGGGGATGCCCGCCGCCTTGATTACCTTACCGTGCTCCTCGGCGTTATAGACGGATGTGAACATGCAATCCACCTTCTGGTCTATGGCGGCATCCCTCATCTCCGCGGGGTTGGCGCATGCCCCGCCCAGGGATATGTTCACGGCGATGGGGTTATCGGTCATCTCCCGCGCCTTTCTTATATCCGCCGTCAGCTCCTCAGGCGTCTCGAAAGAACCGGCCACTATGTTTCCCAGCCCCCCCGCCTCAGAGAAGGGCGCTGCCAGTGCAGACGTTCCGATGCGGTGAAGCGCTCCTGCAATTATTGGATATTTGATGCCGACCCTCTCCGTCAACCAGGTATTCCACTCCATCTTTATGCCTCCTTTTCATCTAAAATGGTCTATATCTCTACTATCTCAGTTCCCTTCTAAGAATCTTGCCTACAGTGCTCGTAGGCAGGCTTTCCCTGAACTCCACCAGACGCGGAGCCTTGTAGGGCGCTATTTTCTCACGGCAGAAGGCGATTATATCATCTACCGACGGCGGCTCCACACCTTCCTTAAGCACAACATGGGCCTTCACCACCTCTCCCCGCACCTCGTCGGCTAATCCCACCACCGCCGCCATGGCTATGGCAGGATGCGCACACAGAGCATTCTCCACCTCGGCCGGATAAACGTTATAACCGCCGGTAATTATCATGTCTTTCTTCCGGTCGACGATATAGAGGTAACCGTCCTCATCCAGTTTGCCCAGGTCGCCGGTGTGGAACCAGCCTCCCTTCAGCGCCTCTGCGGTCGCTTCCGGCTGGCCGCGGTATCCTTTCATCACCGAAGGGCTTTTTATTGCTATCTCTCCGGTCTCCCCGGGAGGAAGCTCTTTATCCGCATCGTCAACTACTCTCACGTGGGTATAAGCGCACGGGATACCTACAGAACCGGGCTTGATACAGCCGTAAACGGGGCCGGAGGTGGCGAGTCCCGTCTCTGTGAGGCCGTAAGACTCGATTATCCGGGTGTCGAACGCCGCCTCGAAATCCCTCATCACCTTGAGCGGCAAAGGGGCTCCTGCGGACACGCACCGCTCCAGCGAAGCGGTGTCGTAAGCCGAAGCGCCTGGGTTGTGTACCATGCGCGCGAACATCGTCGGCACCCCTTCGAAAACGGTTGCGCGGTGCTCCTGAATCCCCTGGAGCATTTTCTCCGCTTCAAAGGCAGGGTAAACAACAAGGGTTGACCCCGCAAGAAAGGAAGCGTTCATCACCACGTTTCCTCCGAACACGTGGAAAAGCGGCAGAGCGGTGATGATGCAGTCGTGCTTGGTCAGCAGATGGACCATAGCAGACATCTCGGCGTTTACGGTCATGTTGCGCTGGGTGAGCTGCGCCCCTTTGGGCCTTCCCGTAGTGCCTGAAGTATAGGGGAAAAAGAGGAAATCGTCTTCCTCACAGGAGACAACCGCCGATTCCGAAGAGCTTTCATCAAGCAATCTGTAAAATGAGAGAGCGCCATCTGCATCGTCTCGACCGGTTGTAACCACGGTCTGCAGTGAAGGCAGCTCTTTCTTTATCTCAAATATTGTAGGAAGCAGCTCGGGTATTGCTATCACGGCCTTTGAACCAGCATCCCCCATGATGTACTTTATCTCCTCGGCGCGGTACATGACGTTTAGAGGGTTGATAACCGCACCTATCTTGCCTATTCCATGGTATGCAGCGACACATTCGATGCTGTTCGGCAGCAACAGCGATACCCGATCCCCCCTCTCCACACCCAGTTTCTTAAGAGCGTTTCCCGCCCTGTTGGCCAGGTCGTTCAACTCAACGTAGCCAAGCCTCTTATCCTCAACGATTAGCGCGGTCTTATCCCCGTAGTTCTCCGCACTACTCTCCAGCAGTTCCGAAAGAGCGCTCATTTCTCCTCCTTTGGTGATAAAATCCCTTATGCTGCCTATCCACTAACGATAAAGCATTTCCTCCTCCCCTATCATACATCAGCATATCAATCCCTAACTCTATCACTAAAAAATCCTTTTAATCAACATCATATGAACCCGATTCCTCATACAAAAATGATAATTCATTAAGGCGATAATCCCCCCGATAAAGTGAACCGCCTACACATCTGTTTTGTGCGGGCAGGTTTAAAACCTTCCCACCAGGACAGGTTACCACGCCAGGGCATAGCCTCCACATGGAATTTTCATTGTCCCAGGGCGCCATGCCTCCGGTACGGCACGAAGAGCCGCCTCGAAAACAGATGATATCCTTCACTTCGCTCCGGGGACCAGCCCTATAATTCAAATCCTATTGACAAAACTGGAGGCGTTAGTGTTTAATATGAAGCATAGATGCGAAAATCTGAATTGTCGTTATCTCATCCTCGAGCTTAATGGTTCTCGGTATAAAGTTCATCCCTGCCTTTTTTTACCCACAAATGACATTCCGGCCAGGTTGCACAGAAAAGAAGCAAATGCTTTGGATAGTTATACGGATGAAACCCATAAGAATTCTTCTGATTATTCTGGCTTTCAATATATGCTTCCCCAATTTCTCTCTGACTGCAGAAAAAAACCGGATTGTTAAATTCGGAGTCATTTCCCGCTATAACCCCCGGATCATGTACCAAAATTATCAACCTATAATGGATTATCTCACCAGGA
>CAYVLI010000030.1:4116-13486 GCA_964452105.1 uncultured Nitrospinota bacterium | reverse complement strand
CCGCAGGAACGAAATAGACGTCTGTCGGTTTAAACTTGGAGTTGCGCCTGAATTTCGCCTTTACCTTCATTCCTACCCAGTCCAGCGAGGCGCTGGCGGGGTCGACTCCCACCAGACGGCCGAGGAACAGGGTATCTACTTTGTCCCACTCGACCATGGTTAGAATGAAGGGCGTTTCTTCGAGGAACTCCTCGCCGCCGTAATGACAGACGGTGAAGGTGTGTATTCGACCTTCCGGGGGAAGTTCTATCCAGTCGCATTCCCCGCCGCATTCCATGCAGTCGAGCCTTGGTGTGCCGTAGGTGTAGCCGCAGGATTGGCAGCGTGTACCCAGCAGCTTGCCGTTAGCCAGCCCGGCAAAGAAAGGGGAGTCCTGTCCGTAGCTGTGTATATAGTCGATGCGGTAGGGCTGTTTCATGATGATGGGGGCCATTTCCTTGAGCATGGACAGATCTTCAGGAAAGGGAACGTTAAAAAGTATATTTCCGTCTTCCGACTCTGGAATGGAGGCGGGATATTCTTTGCTCATCTTTTATTCCTCCCTCTCGAGTATGGTAACGGTTATATAAGTGCCTGTACCGGCGTGGCTGTGGATGAGGCCTCGCTTTGCGTTGTTGACCTGGAGTTTATCGTTGCCGAAGTGTTTGTGGATGCTTCCCTGCAACTGCCATATCGCGAATACCGCCTGCATGAGCCCCGTGGCTCCCACGGGATGGCCACAGGCTATAAGTCCTCCGGAAGGGTTGACGGGGCACTGACCTCCGGGCTGCGTTCTGCCTGAAGCCGCCAGAGGGCCGCCTTCGCCGTACCTGCAGAGCCCCAGGTCCTCGTAGGTCTGTATCTCCGAGGAGGTGTATGCGTCGTGAAGCTCGACGAAATCGAGCTCGTTGATGGGATCGGTTATACCCGCATGCTCGTATGCCTGCTTTGCGGCGGTACGCCCGGCGCGGAAAGAGTGCACTCCGGGGTATTTAAGATGCTTATAATCCTCCCGGCTTTCGAGGGGTAACAGGACGACATCCTTATGGGGGCGGTCTGACATTCGCATCGCATCCGTTCCCCGGCCTATGCCGGTAATCTTCACCCCTGGTATCGTCTTGCCCGAAGCCGCCTCTATTTTCTTCACTCCTTCCTCGCTTGCCAGGATGCAGGCGGCAGCGCCGTCTGACATGACGCATATGTCCAGCATGGTGAGAGGCCAGGCCACTATGGGCGAGCTACGTACGTCTTCGATGGTTAACCTACGCCGCTTCTGGGCATAGGGGTTGTGGAATGCGTTGCCGTGGTTCTTGACCGATACGGCCGCCATCTGCTCCACGGTGGTGCCGAACTCTTTCATGTGACGCACCACCATCATGGCGTAATAGCCCGAGTAGAAACCACCAACCGGATAGTCGAAACTCACGTCCGAGGCCAGGGCTATGAACTCGTTCCCTTTCCAGGTGTTCACGTGGGACATGGTCTCGAAGCCGTAGGCCACACAAACGTCCATGTAACCCGCTGCTATGGCTTTCCAGGCCTCCTGGAAGCACAGGCCCCCGGTCGCTCCTCCTCCTTCAACCCTGTGACTCGGCTTTGGGCACAACCCCAGGTAATCCTGGACCATGATGCCGGCCATAAGCTGGCGTTGAAAATGGTCCGAGAAATAGGAGGCCACCGAACCATCTATCAGTTCATAGGCTTCGTCGTGCTCCAGACCCAGGTCCCGGATCGCATAATCGTAGGCCTCTTTTACCACGGCCTGAAAGGTTTTATCCGGCCTGGCCTTGGTAAACTTGCTTACTCCCCCTGAAACGGCATATACCGGTCTCATGACGCCCTCCTTATCATGATTCATGAAAGATGGACAGCGCAGAATTCAAAAGGCACTGGAAATTGCTTCGATGGCATCGGGGTTTTCCACTGAAGTTGTGTCTCCGACATCCTGCCCCAGGAATTTACTCCTTATGACTCCACGTACTATTTTGGCCGAACGGGTCTTGGGCAGGGCTTTGACGAACTTCAGCTCTTGCGGGCGGAAGCTCTTTCCGAGGTGTTTGACTACCTGTGCCCTGAGTTCCCGGCGCAGCTCTTCATGGGGATGAGCGTCCGGCGTCAGGACCACGAAACAGACTATGGCCTCTCCCTTGATGTTGTGGGGCACACCTATGGCGGCGGCTTCCGAGACCGCCGGATGCTCAATCAGGGCTCCCTCTATCTCTGCCGGCCCCGTGCGTTTGCCTGCCACCTTGATGGTGTCATCGGAACGACCATGCAGGAACCAGAACCCGTCTTCGTCCACTTGCGCCCAGTCACCGTGATACCAGACATCGGGCCAGCGGGAGAAGTAGGTCTCCATGTAGCGGTCGGGGTCCTTGAGGAATCCTTTGGTCATGGAGGGGGCCGGCTTCTTGCACACCAGATGACCTATGCCGCCGCGGACGGGTTTACCCTCGTCGTCGAACACGTCCACATCCATTCCCAGACCGGGGCCGCGAAGAGTACAGGATTTAAGGGACGTTATGGGCAGAGGAGAGAGGAGACAACCGACTATCTCGGTGCCCCCGGATATGTTGATGATCGGGCAGCGGCCGCCGCCGATTTCGTTGAAGTACCACATATAGGATTCGGGGTCCCAGGGCTCCCCCGTGGAGCCCAGGATGCTCAGGGATGAGATGTCATGTTTCTTCACCCATCTCTCTCCGTATGTCATCAACATGCGGATTGCGGTGGGGGAGACACCGAGCGTCGATATGCGATGTTTTTCGACCATATCCCACAGGCGGTCCGGTTTCGGGTGGTTGGGCACGCCCTCGAAGATGACATAGGTTCCGCCGAAAAACTGCACTCCTATTATCTGCCAGGGTCCCATCATCCAGCCGATGTCGGAGACCCAGAAGAAGACGTCCTCCGGCTTGAGGTCGAAGTAGTAGCCTATCTCCTTGGCCATCTGGGCGAGGCAGCCGGCGTGGGTGTGGATGGTTCCTTTTGGCTCTCCCGTTGTGCCGGATGTGAAAATTATGAGGGAATGGGCCTCGGCATCCAGCTCTTCGGTGGGACAGGTGGAAGGCTGATCCGAAATAAGTTCATGCCACCAGACATCTCTCCCTTCTCTCCAGGGGATATCCGTTCCCAGGCGCTGGAATACGATCATCTTTTTCAGTGTGGACAAATTGTCTACAGCCCGGTCTGCTTCTCTTTTCAACTCCACTCTTTTACCACGGCGGATGGAACCGTCTGCGGTGAACAGCACTTTCGCTTCGGCCTTCTCCAGGCGTGTGGCGAGCGCCCCGGAGCCGAACCCCGAGAAGATGGGTATGGCCACGACGCCGATCTTGAGGCAGGCGTAGAAGGCGACTATTATCTCAGGGACCATGGGCATGTATATACCCGCCGCATCTCCCTTGCTCAATCCTATTTCCTTCAGGGCGTTGGCCATCCTGCAGACCTGGCTGTTCAGCTCGTTGTATGTAATCCTGCGGACCGCCCCGTCATCGCCTTCCCAGATAAAAGCCGTTTTTTCGCCCTTGCCATCTCGTATATGGCGGTCGATGCAGTTATGGACGATATTGGTTCTTCCACCCACGAACCATCTGGCCCAGGGGAAACCATTTGAATCGTCCAGGAGGATATCATAAGGGCTAAACCATTCCAGGCCCAAATCCTTCAGTGCGGCCCCCCAGAACCATTGCGTATCCTCCGTGGAGCGTTTAACAAGCTCTTCATAGGTTTTGATGCCGTGCTTGTTCATGAACCGCTTTATGTTGCTCTTTTCTATGTAATCGCCATAAGGCTTCCATACGATGTCTTTCATATTTATGCCTTCCCGACATATTATGTTTGTTGAGCCGCACTATGAGCGTTGAAACCTATTTAAAACTTACACTCAACAACAACGCTTCCTGAGATATATTATACACCTTGTTCAGCTTCATGCCCCGGTTCAAGAGCTCGCTTTCTGAAAATACCATTCTTTTCATGAATCGGTGCACCTCGGTGTTCGGGTACATATCCAGCATATCCAGGATTATCCAATCTATGTCCTGCCCGGCTGCTTTTCTTCGACTGTAAAATTGGCGATAGCTTATGAAACGCAATCCGTTATAATTTCTCATTTCCAAGGCCGCCAGGGGTATTCTTCTACTCGAAAGCAGTATCGAAGCTCCCTCGTTTTTATTCAATTCGGCTTTCAATACCTGTGTGCTCTTGATGATGTCATTATTTATTTCAGCGGTGAGTTGCATTATCTTCCTGCTGTCGCTTATTTTATTTATTTCCGTCAGGTACAGCAAGAAGAGGGCTGCAGAGAACGCCAGTACCATCTTAATGAAATCACCCCGCAGCGGTAGTCTATCCGAGATGTAGAACATCCCTGCCGAAGAGTATATGGCAATTACAAGATAGGGTATGTAAAAGAAGCGGGGAACAATGACCGCGCCTCCGCCAGCCAGTATCCAGTACGCTGCAAAGATGAGAAGAAAGGACAGGGGCAGGATAGAGGCGTTTCTCATGTTTTTGATATTCACCAGAAGTCCTAACAGGGCCATGGAAATAAATGGTACCGAAATGAAGATGCTGTGGATATATCTCATGAAAACGGCCGGGAAGGCGCTGTATGTGGGCAGCTTGTTGAATTGGACGGTTTTTGCATATTCGCTGAGGCTTTTGGATGTCCATAGCGGGTCGCCGGTTATGATGTAATCTTTGAACAGCCAGATGAACATCACCCCCACAAACAGCAGGAAATACCAAATCACAATTTTCATTCCGTTAAATCGCTTGACCTTCAATGCATAGACTGCCATCACAGGGACGAGTACCAGCGATTCCGGCCTGGTCAGGCAGCTCAGGAAAAGCATGGAGAGGGATAAACGCATGCTCTTGTCCGTAGGCGCTCCTGCGGCGAGCAGGTAATGGAATGACATGAACAGCAGAGAGGCCTGGATGATTATCGAGTTGCCTCCCATGGTGAGGGTAAAGGTCACCGGATTCAGCAAGACGAATATGGATGCGAGCAGGCCCGCGGGTCTGCTGAAAAGAACCGCACCGAGTTTGTATATGTAAAGGACCAGCAGGGCGGTGAATAGCGCCGTTATCAGCTCATACATGAAAGGGGAAAAGAAGTACCCTGAGAAGGCCAATAACAACGGAAACGGTTTTACAAGCGAATCCGCCACGACGCCTTTATCCAGCAGTTGATAGATGAAATTTATGTGGGAAATTTCATCGGAATCGAGTGTCAGCCCGTATGAGACGATGTAAATGTAGAAGTATACAAAGGAGAAAACGAATATGCCTGTCTCGACAAGATTGAGCCTGTTACGATTCAGATATGCTCTCGCCACGACGTTCCCTTGAAGAGGCTACAAGTGCAGAGAAATAATGAGGGCAGGGACGCCAATGCTCCCTCTACGCAGGGCACGGAATCGACTTGCTCTGGAGTGGATGTGCGAATCAGCCCAGAAGCTCCATGACGGCGTCTATGACCTTACCTTCATCGGGCAGGTAAAATTTTTCCAGAGGAGGGCTGAAGGGAATCGGCGTATGCGGCGGCGTTACTCTCTTTATGGGTGCGTCCAGATAGTCGAACCCCCTGTCGGCCGCCAGCGCAGCTATGTCCGTTGCCATGGAGCATCTGGGGGTGTCTTCATCCACGACAACCAACCGGCACGTCTTCGAAATGGAATCGAGGATCAACTGTTCATCGAGCGGAGAGAGCGAGCGCACGTCCAGCACTTCTGCGTCTATACCGTCTTCTCCGAGCTTCTGAGCGGCCTTCAGGCATACCTGAACCATCCTGGATATTCCGCAGAGAGTCACGTCCTTCCCTTCTCTTTTTATATCCGCCTGGCCCAGGGGGAGGGTGTACTCCTCTTCAGGCACGTTTTCCTTCAGTCCCAAAAGCCCTTTATGGTAGAAGACAATTACAGGGTCATCGTCCCTTATGGCGCAGGCCAGGAGGCCTTTCATGTCATAAGGAGCCGCGGGTGCGACACATTTAAGGCCCGGGATATGGGTAAATAGCGAATAGAGCACCTGTGAGTGTTGTGCGGCCGCGCTCATCCCGCCCCCTATGGTGCAGCAGATGGTTACAGGCACTTTTGCCTTTCCCCCGAACATGTATCGGAGCTTGGCGGCCTGGTTCATAATCTGGTCGAAGCTGACGCCTGCAAAATCCACGAACATCAACTCCACGATCGGGCGCAGACCGGTGGCAGCCGCCCCTATGGCCGCACCCATGAAACCCGATTCGGTGATGGGCGTGTCCCAGACACGCTGCGACCCGAATTCGGTTATGAGTCCTTTAGTAGTGCCGAAAGCTCCTCCCCAGACGTCTTCTATGCCCTTATCCTTCCTGCCCGCGCCGCCGGCTATGTCTTCGCCCAGTATTATGACACTGGGGTCTCTGCGCATTTCCTGTACGATGCCTTCATTTATAGCCTGCTGATAAGAAACAATCCTCTCACTCACCTTAGCTCCTCCCCCTTTAATATTCGACATAGACATCGTTTAATGCTTCTTCCGGTTCAGGGAACTTGCTCTCCTCGGCGAACTCTACGGCTCGATTAATCTCCTGGGTTACCCTGTTTTCTAATTCATCCAGTTCCTCGTTTGTAACGAGACCGCGGTCCGTTATGGCTTTCCTGAAGATTTTCAGGCAGTCTTTTTTCTGCTTGTATTCTTCCATCTCTTCCTTTGTACGATAGGCCATGGCATCACCCTGGAAATGACCGTAGTAGCGATAGGTTTTGCATTCGACGAGGGTAGGGCCATGTCCCTGCCGCGCATGCTTTATGGCCTCTCCAGCAGCCTCATGGACGGCAAAGAAATCCATTCCGTCGACCGAAATGCCCGGTATGCCGTAAGCCTGCGCTCGCAGGGCGATGTCGTCGATGTTCTGGTGGTAATCCTGGGGAGTGGACTGCGCATAGCCGTTATTTTCGACCACATAAACCACCGGCAGTTTCCAAATGGAGGAAAGGTTCAAGGATTCGTGGAAGGTGCCCTGATTGCTTGCGCCGTCGCCAAAGAAACAGACCGTGACCTGTTCGGTGCCCTTTACCTTGGCCATCAGCGCCGGACCGCAGGCCAGAGCCAAGCCTGCGCCCACAATGCCGTTTGCGCCGAGGATACCTTTATCGACATCCGCTATGTGCATGGAGCCGCCCTTGCCCTTGCAGTATCCTGTGGCCTTGCCGAAGAGTTCGGCCATCATGAATTTCACATTACATCCCTTGGCGATGCAGTGGCCGTGACCCCGGTGGGTGCTGGTAATGAAGTCGTCGTCGCCGAGGTGCGAGCAAACGCCCACCGCCACGGCCTCCTCACCGGCGTATAGATGCACGAAGCCCGGCATCTTGCCTGCGGCGAACTCAACGCCCGTGCGGTCCTCGAACATTCTGATTTTAACCATCTTCTCCCAAACGTCGAGCAGTTTATCCTTTGAAAGTTCCATGGCTGCTTCCCCCGTTAAACATCATGAGAGGATTAAAAGATGCATTCTCATCTGAACCTGATAAAGGTTATCAGGTTTTCCCTGTGGGGTCAATCCGTATGATGGGTTGTTCAGAAAAGCGTACTGAATTTATAGGCTTTACAATTTAATTTATTTCCGGTTATCCTTCATGCATCGGACTTTGCAATTATTACCGCCTGACAGTCATTTTCGAATGTAGGGGCGCTGCTTGCTGCGCCCTCTTTACGAATTGCATAGCATTCCTATATGGGAGGGGGAAATATGGTGATGGCGCTGGAAGGGATAAGAGTACTTGACTTCACGCGGGCGCAATTCGGCCCTTACGCCACGGTGATGCTCGGGGACATGGGCGCCGAGATATGGAAGGTCGAGAACATCGAAGGGGGAGACCTGGGTCGGGACGTGCCCTGGCTTTATGGAGACCCACCGTATAATACCTATTTCAACGCCCTCAACCGTAACAAGAAAAGCATAGCCCTCAACTTTCGGAACCCCGAGGGGAGAGAGATAGCCCTCAAGCTTTCGGAAATGTGCGACGTCGTGGTGCACAATTTCCGGCCGGGGGTGATGGAAGCTTTCCGCCTGACCTATGAGGATTTCAAAGAGCGGAACGAAAAAATAGTGTACTGCTCCGGCTCCGCCTTCGGTCAACGGGGCCCTTACGCCAAACGCCCCGGATTCGACCTGGTGATGCAGGGAATGGGAGGAGTGATGAGCGTGACCGGGGAACCGGGCGGCGACCCGTTGCCCTGCGGCACAGCGGTAGGAGACCAGGTAGGAGCCATGATGATGGCCTGGGGAATAGTCGTGGCGCTCATGGCCCGTGAACTGCATGGGGTGGGACAGGAGGTGGAGATAAACATGCTGGACGCCCAGATGGCTCTCCAGCACTGGGAGATGTCCACATACATGGCATCCGGAGAGGACTCGAAGAAAGCAGGGAGAGGCCATGGGCTGATACCCGGCCTCTGGGGCGCCTTCAAGACCAGGGACAGGCATATTACGCTGGCCTCGGTGCGTGAAGACCGCTGGCCGGGCTTTTGCCGGGCCATGGGATTAGAGCATCTCATCGACGATCCCCGCTTCTGCACCAACGATGCTCAGATAGAGCATACCGAAGAGATAATGACAATAGTCAGGGAAAAATTTCAGGAGCACACCGCCGCCGAATGGCTGAAACGGCTGGAGGAAGAGGACATCATCTGCGGGCCTGTGTTGAGCTACCAGGAGCTCTTCGCCAACCCGCAGGTACAGGCCAACGAAATGGTGGTACGCCTTCCGCATCCGGATGGAGAGGGAGAGATAAGGCAGGTGGGCATTCCGGCGAAACTGAGGCGCACTCCCGGGAAGGTGCGCACTCCGGGGCCCGGGTTGGGACAGCACAGCACAGAAATACTCCAGGCGGCAGGCTACACAGGCGAACAGATAGAGGGATTCATTTCCTCAGGCCTGGCCAGCAGCAGCTAAAGGTCGGTTCAAATAAACATGGGGGAATCCTTCACCGAATGACCCCCATGTTTATTTCCCAGTGGAAATATATCAAATGTCTTTACTCAAATGCCTTTAGTTCTGCTGCGTTTGGGTCAATGCTTCGAAGCGTTCGTCTATCTCTTTCTGTATCTCCGCGATATCGGCCTCGGTGAGGTGTGAGAAGCGCCTCTGCAACTTGAGATATTCTATAATGGGTTTGCGCTCTTTAGGCAGTCTGTTGATGGTGCGTTTGCCGTTCTGGGATTCGTAAAGTATCCAGGAGCCGGTCTCGAAGGCCAGCCTGGCCACTTCTATGGATTTCGAGACGTCAAATTCCCATCCTGTGGGGCAGGGGCTAAGTACGTGCACGAAAGCGGGTCCGTCTATGTCTCTGGCCTTCTGTATTTTCTTCTTGAGGTCGTTGGGGAAGCAGGGCAGGGCGGT
>CAYVLI010000030.1:0-4016 GCA_964452105.1 uncultured Nitrospinota bacterium | reverse complement strand
GTGAAGACCACTCCGTGGCTGCCGGGCGATTGGAATCTGTCCAGAACCAGGACTTTGGGCACGCCCTTCAGAGCCTCTCTTATTTCCTCGTCCGGGAAGGGCCTGAAGCATCGGATTTTAAGAAGGCCGACTTTTTTACCCATTTCACGGTATCTTTCCACGGCGTCGCGCGCCACGCTCACCACCGTACCAAGGCTCACTATGGCGAGTTCGGCGTCTTCCATCCTGTAGGTCTCTATCAGGCCGTACTCCCGCCCGAAGCGCTCCTTGAATTCCGCGCATTCGTCTTTAATGAGCGATTTTGCCGACACCAGCGCATCGTGCAACTGCTTCCTGGTGTGAGAGAACCATTTAATGTTCGCCGCCCCCTGTGCTATGGGGTAATTAGTATCGAAGAATGCGTGCTTCGGGTCGTACGGGGGGAGATATCCGTCAACTTCTTTCGGCTCTGGCACTTCTACCGCTTCGTAGGTGTGAGTGATCCGGTAGCCCTCGAAACAGACGAAGCTGGGGAGGAGCACTCGTTCGTTTTCTCCAACCTTGTATGCCATTATGATGGAGTCCAGAACCTCCTGAGCGTTCTCGCAGTAAAACTGCATGAAGGCCGAATCCCGCTCGGGCAGCGAGTCTGAAAGGTCGGATGCAAGCGTTTGAGGCCCGCCTACGCCGCGATTAGTCACCGCTACCACCATGGGAAGCGCCATACCGGACGCCATCCATAACACCTCGTGCATGAAAGCCATGCCCTGGCCGCAGGTGGCCGTAAAGGCTCTGGCTCCAGCCGATACCGCTCCTGCACACACGCTGCCCGCCGAATGTTCCCCTTCCACGTTGACCATTTCCGCATTCATTTCACCCGATTCGACCATATCGGCGAGATTGCTCAGAACCAGCGTATTGGGTGAAATGGGATAGGCTGAGACTACTTCTACCCTGGATAACCTGGCTCCATGCGCCGCCGCTTCAGAGCCGGACAAAAATTCCTTGCTCATACGTCCTCCCTGACCATATCTATGGCGTTGAGGGGACACTCGTTGGCGCAGATACCGCAGCCCTTGCAGTAATCGTAGTCTATTACTATCGGCTTACCCTGCTCACGATATATTATCCCGTCAACGCAAAACTCGCTGCAAATCTTGCAGCGGTTGCAAACGTCGTGGTTTATGACCGGCTTGAAGGTGCGCCACCCTCCAGTCTTGTTGAGTACAGTCGTACCGACTCTGTGCTGGGCTCCGCCCCTAATGAACTGCATGTTTCAGAACCTCCTCATGGGTTTCCCTTATGGCGCGCAGGTTTTGCTCCATCTTTTCGCCTTTCAATCGTTTGGAAAAAGTGGATATGAAGGCTTGCTCGATGGAGTCGGGCGATACCAACCCGGTGGCTGCGGAGAATGCGCCCAGGATAGAAGCATTTACTATGGGCCGACCTATGTGCTTTATGGCTATGGAAGTCGCATCCACATAGGTGGTAGGGTGGGTAAAGCTCATCTCTACAGGCGAGTTTGCTATTATTTTTCCATCTTCTTTCAGGTCCGAGACCATATCCACCACCTGGACCAGCGTCGGATCAAGAATAATCAGCAGGTCCGGATTTTTTATATTCCCTCTAAGGTTGATGGGACGATCGTCTATTCTGGTGAAGGCCATGATGGGAGCGCCTCTGCGATCCCCCAATGGTATCTGCGAGGACTGTCCATACTTACCCTCGAGTACTGCGGCATGAGCCAGTACGCGGGAAGTCGTGACCGCACCCTGACCACCTCTTCCATGAATCCTTATCTCTAACATGGGGTCTCTCCAGTGTTAAATTGTGACTTTTTATTACTGCAGACTCGGCTGGTAAGATTTTAAGCGCCGATATTCAGGCTTCTTAAAGCTACTCCCATCTTCCCCTGGGGGACATTTAAAATTTATAATGGAAGGTCCAGCGGAAGTCAAACATAATTTGCCCGGAGGGCATTGATGACATTTCACCTGAAAGCGGCATATATCGCCGGACAAGATGTTTTAAAGTTTTAAGATGGTCAGGGAACCGGCCTGTAAAGGCGGCTTGTGCACTTTACCGCCCTGTGCTATAAGGAGACATTAAGGCGTTAATTCCTGCTATTAAAATAATCGGTAATGATACTTGTCGGCCATTGATGCGAGGATAGTGTGGGTGTAGAGCTGTACAACTTTTTATTAACGCAGCGACAATTAATGGCCGTCCCGGTATTCATACTGGGATGCATAATGGGCAGTTTTTTGAACGTCTGCATATACCGTATCCCCCGGAGGGAAACGGTGATAACCACTCCATCTCATTGCCCATACTGCAAGCATTCAATTCGTTGGTATGACAATATTCCCCTTTTGAGCTACATTTTCCTCCAGGGCAAATGCAGGAGCTGCGGAAATCGCATTTCCTTGCGATACCCTCTGGTGGAAGGATTAACCGCAGTTCTCTATTTACTGATCTTCCTCCAATTCGGCCCTTCACGGCAGACGCTGGCTTATTTATTATTCGTCTCGCTGCTGCTGGTTTGTTCTTTTACAGATCTGGAGCGAGATGAAAATGGAGAACTATACCTGATGATACCAGATGTAGTAACCGTGCCGGGGGCAGTGGCGGGAGTGTTTATAAGCCTGGTGTCGTCCGATTTAACATTGACAGAATCGCTTCTGGGAGTGGTGGTTGGAGGGGGGTCTCTCTATCTCGTGATGCGCATCGTTCCAGGAGGAATGGGCGAGGGAGACACGAAACTCGCCGCAATGATGGGGGCATTCCTGGGCTGGAAAAAGATGCTTCTGGGGCTTTACATGGGCGTCATTATAGGCGCACTGGTGGGTGTCGTACTCATAATTATGAAGTTGAAGGGGAGAAAGGACACTATCCCCTTCGGCCCCTCTCTGGCGGCGGGGGCTGTGTTAGCCGTCTTCTACGGTAATGACATCATCTCACGGTTTTTCAGTTTTTCCATACCCTCTCCATGAGGGAAGCAGGAGAAGTGGACAAGATAGTTCAGGATGATGCGTGAAAGTTTATTACCTGAGTAAAACGATAAGGATTGTTACGGATTGTTCTAAAAACATTACATTATTTTCAGGAATGTATTCGGAATTGAACACAAGCATCTTTTTCAGCCGGATGCATAATTTAATGTAAATCCTAATAATTGAATCCTAAATACTTATAATAGAGGACATATATCAACACGAACATTTTAAATTAAACTGTAATTAAATTTGGTATAATTTTTGCTGCATGATAGAATTCGTTGTTGTATAATCATACCATCCATAGATTTAATAGTGAAATTATAATATCTCAATCAAGCAAGGGAAGCCATGATAAATCAACGTACTCTTGGTAAGACTCTGTTTTTCTCCGGGATAGGTTTGCACAGCGGTGAAAATGCGAATGTCCGCAT
Organism: uncultured Nitrospinota bacterium; assembly: GCA_964452105.1. Lineage (GTDB taxonomy): Bacteria > JAUXIQ01 > JAUXIQ01 > JAUXIQ01 > JAUXIQ01 > CAYVLI01. Next base: position 607 of record CAYVLI010000030.1, on the reverse strand, counting down.
CAAACCTGCTGACGAAGACCAGGGAATAGTATTCAAACGAGTTGATGCAGACCATTACGTCGAAATACCAGCGGACCTGGAGCATATCAAGCGGATAAATTATTCCATTACCCTGGGGGAAAACGGTTTGGAAGTTAGAACCGTAGAGCATCTCCTGGCTGCTTTTGCTGGAATGAACATCGATAATGCTACGGTAGAATTGGATGGTCCGGAGATTCCCGGCATGGATGGCAGCGCCAAGCCGTTAGTTGATTTGCTTAAAGAGGCGGGAACGATAGAACAGGCTAAACCGAAGAAGTTCATAAAAATAAAGAGGCCCATCGAGGCATCTATCGATGGAAAGTTTGCCATGATTTTGCCTTATCCGGAGCAGAAGATATCCTACACCATCTGTTTCGATCACCCGGTGCTGGGCAAGCAGCATATATCATTTATAATGAACGAGGCTTACTTTGCCAAGCAGATCGCCTCTGCTAGAACTTTCGGCTTCCTTAAAGATGCCGAAGCGATGAGCAAGCTCGGCCTGGCCCGGGGCGTTTCCCTGGATAACTCTATAGTCATAGGGGAAAATAAGATTCTCAACGAGAAACTCCGCTATAAAGATGAA
>CAYVLI010000029.1:0-13487 GCA_964452105.1 uncultured Nitrospinota bacterium | reverse complement strand
CCCATCCTTTGCTGGGAAGGTCCTCCTTGTTCAGCGCCGTGTTGCCGGCCACCTGTAGGAAGATGAAGTTTCGGTAGTCTCGCTGGTAGCCACGAATAAGGAAAAAGTCTTTGCCGTTCACGGATATGCATCTCATTCCACAATGGGTAAAGGTATCCATCGGCTTGTCCTCCTGTCTTGGTTATGGAAAGAACCCTGATGGGGCGGATAGATGGGTCGAAGGTGTTGAAGGGTGATTTTGAAGGGGAAATGCGCGTGGGTGAGCAGCCGTGGTGGGTTCACCCCGATGATGAAACGGAGAGGCCCCCTCGGTAAATGGATATTAAGGCTGGGTTGTTATGAAGATAAATCGATGTGAATAAGGGAAGAGTCGACACCTCCCGGAAGGGCCGCCAGCACCTGCGGGATGAATTTATTATGCCATAAAATCGGGCCGACGTCAAAAAATTTAAGTATAGTTAAATTTTTTTCTTGACTCTGCTGTTTTTTATCTGATATATATCAACTTTAATTAAACTTACTTGAATAAATTCACCTTGTGCGAGGTAAACCTGTATGCCGGGGAAATATTGCCACACAAAAGAAGCAGCGAAGAGGGTGGGAATAAGTGCTATCACTCTCAGAAGATGGTTTCGAGAAGGTAAGATAGATGAAGTTACCAGGGACAGGAAAGGCTGGAGGATTTTTACAGAAGAAGATATAGATAAGATAAGAAAATACGCCACGAAGACATACGCCCCTCCAGCCAAACCTCAAACCGAGTAATTCGCTATGGTAAGAAAAATAGCCATCGCAAACCAGAAGGGTGGTACAGGCAAGACCACAACCGCCATCAACCTTTCCGCGGCTTTGACGGAAAAGGGAAGGCACATACTTATGGTGGACATGGATCCCCAGTTCAACTGCACAACTGGCATAGGAATAAACCTTTCTGAGAACCAGAACTGCAAAACTGTTTACGATCTCCTCCTTTACCCAGAAACAAAAATCTCCGAAGCCACAACGGCTACATGCATCCAGGGCCTGGACGTAGTCCCATCCTGCCTTGAGTTGGCCGGGGTTGAACTACAGCTTCAACAAATAGTGGGGAGGGAGAAGATACTTCAGGGAAAGCTTGACTCTGCCAAGGTATATGACTACGTAATTATGGACTGCCCACCAAGCCTGGGTCTTCTAACCCTAAACGCTCTGACAGCTGCTACACACGTGCTCATACCCATCCAAGTCGGAAAATGGGCACTCACCGGGGCAAACCAGCTTTTCGATACCATAACCCTCGTGAAGGGCCGGTTGAACCGAGACCTCCAGGTAATTGGCATTCTATGCACCATGTACGACTCTCGAACCATACTGGGCAGAGAGGTCCTGGAGCACCTGAGGGAGAGATTCGGGGATAAGCTATTCAAAACCATAGTTAAACGTACAGTAAAAATAGGGGAGGCGGAGATAGCGGATTCACCGGTAACAGTTTATGCCAAACACTCGGAGGTTGCCCAAAGCTACAGAGACCTCGCAAGAGAGATAGAGGAAAGATGAAAAAGAAATCTTTCAAGGATGACCTTTCCAAAACCACGCCGGCGGAGAGAGGCCAGCGCGACCTGGCAGCAATCGTCCATCTCTCGGAGGACGGGGTGGCTTCCCTGGCCGGGGCCGTCAGGGTAAACATAAACCTTATAAAACCTAACCCTGCACAACCCAGGCGGCGAATAACGCCCAATTCCGTACAAGAACTGGCTTCTTCAATCAGGGAAAAGGGCATCCTCCAACCCTTGGTACTTAGGAAAACAGAGGATGGATACCAGTTGATCGCTGGTGAGCGAAGGCTGGTGGCCGCAAGAGAGGCCGGCCTCACCGAGGTTCCGGCTGTGGTAACCAAAGCCGACGGCCCGGAGATGTTGGAACTCGCCTTGATAGAAAACCTGCAGAGAGAGGACCTTCAGCCTTTAGAAGAAGCAGAGGGTCTGAAAATGCTGGCGGAAAAGTATGATTACACCCAAGAGCAGTTGGCTAAGAGGATAGGAAAATCCCAGCCAGCCATAAATGAAAGCCTGCGGCTCAATGCCCTTCCAGAGGAGATAAAAGAGGAAATTCGGACGTCCGATAAATGGAAAAAAAGCCAGTTATTACCGATAGTTAGGCAAGGCTCAAAAGATAAAATCGCGGCCCTGTGGGAAAAGGTGAAGGTCCAAAACTCCACGGTTAAGGATATCAGAAGGCGGGCGAAGGGCAAAGCTTTAGGGAGGCCCAGGAACTTCGAATTCCGGTATCAGGGGGATGACAAGTCGTTTACTGTGTTGGTGAGGTTTAAGAAAACCCACGCTGAGGTAGAGGAAGTAGCCCAGGCTTTAAAGAAAGCAGCGGATTCCCTGTTGGAGGGGGAAAGTAGTGGCAAAGCGCCGTAAACCAGATACATCTATCTTCCCGTTCGAAGGGATAGGTGCCCCAAATGTCACTCCTGTACCAGACATATATTTCGACCTTATTATACCAGAACTCACGGAGTCTGAGTTACGCGTCCTGCTATACATCATCCGCCGCACCTTTGGCTTCAAGAAGAACAGTGACCCCATATCCTTTAAACAGTTGGTGAAAGGTATCAAAACTAAGAACGGGAAGATCTTAGATAAAGGGACAGGAATGAGTAAGTCCGCTGTTTGGCGAGGGGTGAACGGCCTCATTGAAAAAAGTATAATAACCGTGGAGAAAAAGCTTACCAAAGAAGGGGACAATGATATTAACGTTTATAGTTTGAAATTTAAGGGAAAAGGGGTGGTTCTCCAGAAGAACCACCCTAGTTCTCCAGAAGAACCACCGGTGGTTCTTCTGGAGAACCCACAATATAACAGTATACAAAATACAGTAAAACAACAACAAGAAGACAAAGATGTTGATGTTACTTTAATTAACGAACTAATTAAAAAAGGCATAACCAGATCGACAGCCGAGTTATTAGCTAAAAAATACCCCGACAGGGTCCAGAAGAAGGTAGAGGTATTCGATTACCTGGTCGAGACCGGCAGCGACCTCATAAGCAAGAACCCCTCCGGTTTTTTAAGAAAGTCCATAGAGGAAGACTACCAGTCTCCCCCCGGCTTCAGGCCGGTGGCAGAATTACGCGCGGAAAGGGAGGCGGCGGCCAGGAAGCGCGTGGAAGAGGAGAGAAAACAAAGGGCTAAACGAGAGCTGCAGGAGAAGATAGAAGACGTCAGGGCTACGCTCTCTCCCCAGGAGTTGCAGGCCCTCAGGGTGAGGGCGGAAGCCGAGTGTGAGAAAGAGGGTGCAGACAAAGGCTTCGGGTATGATATTCTTTTGAAGATGAAGGAAGACGAACACATTCAGAGGGAGTATCTCGATGGACAAGACCGTTAAAGACAGGCTCCTGGAGGAGATAGGGCGCTTGCCCGGGCATAGGCTCCAGGAGGTTCTCGATTTTGTGGGCTACCTGGTGGGCAAGGAAAGGCCCAGAACCGGAGAGGCGTTAGAAGGAGATCCCATCCTGGGGGTGGTGGGTTGTCTTTCCGGTAAACCGCTTGCCCCTGCCGAAATAGAAGAGGAACTGTATGGAGAGGGCGCTACCCGATGACGCCGGCGGTTTTCGTGGACACCTGGGGTTGGGTCGCTTTAGGCCATCGCAGAGACCCATGGCACCAGGCGGCGCGTGGCTTTTATGAGGAGCTCCGTGGGAGGGGTGATACGGTCTGTACCAGCGATTACGTGCTTGATGAGACCGTGACGCTCCTCTACCGGAGAGAGGTTTTTGAAGAAGCCACCCGGTTCGTAGGAGGCATCCTTGAGTCTGCGGAGAGGGGCTACCTTCGAATAGAGTATGCGACCCCGGAGCGGTTTGCCTCTGCCTGGGAGTTGCGCAAGCGCTACCATGATAAGCCCCGCATATCTTTCACTGACTTCGTGACCATGGTCATCATGGAGGAGCTGGGCATGGAGGACATCCTCACTGCGGACGAGCATTTTACCCAGGTGGGGATGGGGTTTCAGAGGGTTCCTTGATGTTACACAAGGAGGGGGTGTTGAAAAACGTGGAGCTTGCGGGGTTGCTTCAGGCTCCCGCTGCCCTCAGAGAGGGTGAAATTACCATCAGGCTCTTGGAGGAATACCTCGCCCACCACCACAGCCCTTACACCAGGAAGGCCTACGCCTACGAGCTTGGCAACTTCTTCCGCACCGTCGGCAAGGTAGACCTCACCCTCGTTACCAGGCGCGACCTGTTGGCATATAAAGAGTATATATCCTCACGTTACAAGTCCTCCACGGTGACCTGGAAGCTCACCGCCGTGGGGGGCTTTTTAAGATACGCCCATAAGCAGGGCGCCGTTCCGGAGGACGTCACAGAGGGGATAAGAGGCCCCCAGGTGCACCAAGGCCAGCCCGAATTCCTCACGGTTGAGGAGGCCAGGGCGCTCCTGCGTGCGCCCGACAGGCGGAAGACCATCGGCAAGAGGGATTACGCCCTGCTGCAGCTCCTGCTCCAGACCGGCGTCCGCATAGGCGAGGCGTTGAGCCTGCGCATCCGGGACCTCACTACCCGCTACGGTTGTCCAGCGGTGAGGATCATGGGCAAGGGCAGGAAGCCCCGAACGCTCCGTGTTCTGCCAGAGGTTAAAGAAGCCGTCGACGCCTACCTGGCCTCCCGGAAGGGTGCGAAACCGGAGGATCATCTATTCGCAACGGTGCCCCGCAACGGCGAGGTGTCCCGGCCTTTGAGCCCCAGGGTAATTCAAAAATCCATCAAGAAGTACGCTGCCGCCGCCCTGATAAAGAGGAATATAACGCCGCATACTTTGAGGCACACTACCGCCACTCTTGAATTGGAAGGGGGCGCCACCGTGGCGCAGATAAGGGAGCAGTTGGGGCACTCCAATATCTCGGTGACGAACCGGTACCTGCAGAGCCTGGAGGGGGCGGAGGAGAAGAACCCACTGTATAATAATGGGCCATGGGGCCGCGCTTTATAGGGGCGTGGTGAAATTTTGCGGGCTTTAAAGGATTTTTATAGGGTTAGAAAATGCTTCCATAAACCATAAAAAATTATAATATAATTAACAAGTTAGAATTTTGTGAAGGCCTGAATCAAAAAATAGAGTAGAGGAATTTTCTTACACTCTACCATGTAAATAGAGACTGAAATGGCAACCAGTTGTACCTTTGAGGATTTCTTTTTTAAGGCCACCGGTAATCGACCTTACCCATACCAGAAATCACTGGCCATCAGTTTTGCCTTTCCACCACTCCTGGATATCCCTACAGGCTTGGGGAAAACCGCTGCTGTAACCATTGGCTGGCTATGGAGGCGATACATCGGTGAAGGTGTTACAGATAAGCCAGCGGCACAGGTCCGAGATGAAACTCCTCGCCGACTGATATATTGCCTGCCGATGCGTGTGCTTGTGGAACAGACGAAAGCAAACGCAGGTCAATGGGTAAAGAACCTTGAGGAAGCCGGTCTTATTCCTGCCGGAGAAGTACCAGATGTCTCAATTCTTATGGGGGGGGATATCAATTATGGGTGGGATAATTGGCCTGGCCGTGAAGCGATCATTGTCGGCACTCAAGATCAGCTTCTATCCCGTGCTTTAAACCGGGGCTATACCATGAGCAGGTTCCGATGGCCTGTTCACTTTGGAATGCTGAACAACGACTGCCTTTGGGTTATGGACGAGGTTCAGCTTATGGGGCCTGGGCTACCCACCACAGTTCAACTCCAGGGTTTTAGGGAGAAGCTGGGTATATATGGAACCACCGGTTCAACCTGGATGAGCGCGACCCTGGATAAAGATGCCTTCTCCACAATAGATTCACCATTTAGAGCGAAGAGTTTAGATGACCTGTGCCTCCAACTGGGTGATGATGTCGAGAACCCTTCCGTTCAGAAGCACCTGAAAGCCAAAAAGCCTCTCCACAAATGCGAAATTATCTTGAACAAGGAAAGCCAAAGGAATTACGAGAAATCCCTTGCCGAGGAAATCCAAAAGATACACGAACGAACAAAAGGTCTGACCATAGTTATCCTTAACCGTGTGCGTAGGGCGCAGGATGTTGCTGCCACGTTATCAGAATTGTACAAGGATCAAGAGGACCCTCCTGACATAACCCTGATGCATTCTCGTTTCAGGCCTTCGGAGCGGTCCCGGTTTGAGGCCCTGCTTGGAACTCTTGCTGATGGGAAAACCCGAAATCGAATTTTAGTCGCCACCCAGGTAGTAGAAGCGGGGGTAGATATTTCCGCATCCACTTTGATTACAGAGCTGGCACCCTGGTCATCATTGGTACAAAGATTCGGTCGCCTCAACAGGTTTGGAGAAATAGACGGCGCAAAGGCATACTGGGTGGACATCGAGTGGAAGTGGATGGAGGAGAGCAAGGAAAAGGCCGAACCCAAACTCGCTTTGCCCTATGAAGGCTCTGAGCTTGAAACAAGTAAAGTGATTTTAAATGGGCTTGCTGATGTCGGGCCAGGCGGCCTTAAATCTGTTGACGCTCCTTCCATTGTTGAATCATGCCCGCTATTGCGAAAGAAAGACATCCTGGAGCTCTTTGATACTACCCCTGATTTATCCGGTAGCGATGTGGATGTTTCCCAGTACATCAGGAAGGCAGACAATCTGGATGTACACGTATTCTGGCGGAGGTGGGAAGGTGAACACCCACCAAACGATGAACCCACTCCACATCCAGAGGAACTCTGTCCGGTGCTTTTAGGTGAGATGAAGGATTTTCTCAAGGTCAAGGATAATGCGGCATGGGTCTGGGAGATCTTTGACAGCTTATGGCAAAGATGTGAAATCGCAAACCTGAGACCAGGCTTGACTCTTCTCCTGAGTACCGAAGCCGGAGGATATGACATTGAACTTGGCTGGGTTGGGGAAAGAGGGAAAAAACCAGTGGAACCGGTAGAGCATAAGCAGAAATCGCTCGCAGAGGCTGTGGGGGATGACCCCGCTGCAGAAACTCAAGGCTACCTCAGTATTTTAGATCACAGTAATGACATTGTCGCTGAGCTGGAACAAATTTTCGCTGAAGTCAAACTTAACGGTCTTCCTAAGGAAGACTTGGTTACGGCAGCCCGCTGGCACGATAGGGGCAAGGCCCACCCCGTTTTCCAGAACGCCATAGCCGAAGATATGGAAAAGCTAAATAGGACGGAATGGGCTAAAGCGCCTTCCATGGGGCCTTACAAACGTCGATGCTTCAGACATGAACTTGCCTCCGCGTTGGCGCTTTTACTTTACGGTGGTTCAAATCTTTCCGCTTACCTGGTTGCAGCCCACCATGGAAAGGTGCGCCTTTCAATACGTTCACTTCCCACCGAATCGATTCCACCCGGAAACCGGCGGTTTGCTAGGGGTGTCTGGGACGATGACCTGCTCCCCGCAGTGGAGCTTGGCGGAGGGGTCATTGCGCCTGAAGTCACTCTAAGCCTTCAAATGATGGAGCTTGGTAAATCCGAAGAATATGGTCCAAGCTGGCTGGAACGCATATTGAAACTGTTGGGATCAGAAGGTCCCTTCAGACTCGCATACCTGGAAAGCCTTCTAAGGGTGGCGGATTGGCGGGCCAGCGACGTGTCTGGGAAGGAGAGCCATGGCCTCCAATAACATCTTGAGAATCGACGGTTGTAGGTCCCAGCCCCTCGCAAGCTATTTAAAGGCCTTGGCTGTTCTGAGGCTGGTGAACGAACAAAAAGACTCAGCCGCACGGGGCTGGTGGGGAGATGGTGTTTTTTACATGGAATCGACTCTTGACAAAGAAGCTTTGTCACAATTTTTTCTGCACGAGTATAAACCCACGCCGATAGCTGCCCCCTGGAATGGGGGAAGTGGCTTTTTCCCCGGAGACAGCAAGACAGGAATGATCCCCATTGAAGAGTCATCCAATCATAGGTTTGATAATTACCGGGAGACCATATCGCTCTGCAAGCGGATTCTTGAAGGCCTTGATATAAACAGTCCACCCAGCGGCCAGGCGCAAAAACCACTTAAGGAGAAGCTGCTCATCGAGTGTAGAATGAAATTTCCAGATGACAACCTCCTCTGGCTTGACGCCGCTTATGTTCTGACTCCAGATGGGGTCCGGTTTCCGCCTTTGCTCGGCACCGGGGGTAATGACGGCCGCCTTGAGTTCACAAACAATTTCATGCAGAGGGTGATCGAAATGATTGACCCGGAAACGGGCCAACCGAGAGATAATTCCAATCCACTCTGCCGGGCTGCCCTCTGGGCAGAATCCGCTCCGGGGCTTAAGAAAAAAATACCAATTGGGCAGTTTCAACCTGGGAATGCGGGTGGGGCCAACGCAGGACCCGGTTATGATGATGACTCTCTCATTAATCCCTGGGATTTCATCCTCCTCATGGAAGGGGCGGTTATGTTCGGAGCTGCGGTGAGCAAAAGGCTGAAAGCAACTGAGCCTGGGACCATGACTGCGCCGTTCATGGTCCGCCCATCCAGAACTGGTTATGCATCAGCCGCTCCTGGAGACAAGGCGCGAGCAGAGATATGGCTGCCTCTCTGGGGGAATCCCGCTTCTTCGGACGAGTTGAAGATTCTTTTATCAGAAGGCCGGTCGCAAGTGGGAAGGCGGTCAAGTTGTGATGGAGTTGATTTCGCCAGGTCAATCGCTACCCTTGGCGTGGACCGGGGGATTTCAGCCTTCCAGAGGATGGGATTCATCGAAAGAAACGGTCAAGCCTATCTGGCTACGCCGCTTGGCTGCTGGCCTGTTCTGGCCAGGCCTGATGTCTACTTGGTTGATGACCTTGACCAGTGGCTTGACCGATTAAGAAGCGCAGCTCTCTTCTCACGCTCTCCAGCTCCAGCCAGCTTCGGCCGCTCACTCAGAACCATCGAAAACGCAATCCTCTCTGTCTGTCGGGACGGCTATTCCAGCCAGTGGCAGCGGCTGCTCATGGCTGTGGGGGAGGCTGAGCGACAGATGGTAAAAAGCCCCCAGACAACCGCCTCCTCAAAGCATCTTGCTCCAATACCACGTCTCAGGCCGGAATGGCTTGAAAAAACTTACGACGCCAGCCCGGAGTTTCACCTGGCAGCCTCACTGGCGAGTATATGGGATCGTGGCATAGGTCCAATCCGTGCCAACATGGTTCCCCTTGACCTTAAAGTAGATTATCCAGCTTTCAAATCAAAAAAGATGGATGACAATTCCGTGGTATGGGGTGGGGGGAGGCTGGTTGATAACCTGGTCGCCGTTTTAAGTAGGCGGCTTTTAGAGTTCCGGCAGGGGGAGCATGAAGATTTGCCCTTGGAGGGCCGCCAGCCCGCTTCCTTAGACCATATTCGGCGTTTCATCGAAGGTGCTGTTGATGAAACAAAGATTGAAAGACTCTTATGGGGCCTGAACGCTATTGACTGGCGCAGAGTCAAACCGCTTCCCCTGCCGCCCTATGGCGATGACATGCCTGTCCCCACTGCCTATGCCCTGTTGAAACTTGCCCACTCTCCAATTAAGGTTAAATTAGACTGGGCGGAAACAGGTGTGGACGTGCCTCTGGATCCGGTAATATTTCATCGGGCTAAAACAGGCCAGATAAACGCTTCTTGCCGGATAGCCACAGGCAGGCTCAGAGCGTCCGGGCTGACGCCTAAAGCGGCTACATATAATGCTTCCACAGGCCAGGGAAGGAGAATGGCTGCTGCCATCCTGTTCCCGCTGCGGGAGGCTGACATTATGCGTCTTGCCAGGATGATGCTTAAGAAACCTCAGTAAACAGGATATTAAAATATAATAAAAACTGGAATGGAGGCTGGCATGACATTCCAAATGCTTAGGGACGAACCCCGGTTATTAATGGAAGCTAACCTTAAGCCCCTGCAGGGTACACGTTTTCAACCCACCGGATTCCCTGACCTGGGCGCAGCCACCTACACGCTCTCCGACGGTACGGAGATGTGTTTACTTGAGTCGGCCCAGTCCATGGCCAATAGGCTTGAGGCAGTCTGCTGGGATGACACCGCTGATGAAGTTGTTCAACCTTTGCAGGGCATCCCATACATCTTGGTGAAGCAGAACGGGAAAGTGCTTACAAACTCGCTACTGGAGTCTCACCGCATCAACAGCCCTTACATTCTGGAAAGCAAGGACAGATCATTTTTTGAGACTCTTAAGAAGGAAGTTGGTGTGCCTGAAAGGGGGCCACTTGATTTCGAGCTTGTCGCATCGGTCCTTTTAAAGTATGACATTAACACCTTGCTCCACGGGGTATTCATCGCCAAGAAGGAAATGGCGGGGGGGAGGGTTAAAGTTCCCAGGAGCCTTTCAGCTTTTATCGAAGCTAAAAACATATCTGTCGCCCCCAGTGGTGGCGTCAAGTTCGATTATGTGGACCCGCGGGGTGATACTGCAAAAGGTTTTGGCCACGTACCCTTCTCAAGAGATGAGTACACGGCTGAGAAGATAACCGCCTTTTTTAACCTGGACCTTGCTCAGATCAGAGGTTACGGCCTTGGGCTAAAGGTGGAGGACCTGCTTGTCGCCATGGCCCTGTTTAAGATATCCAGGTTTTTAAGGAACGGACTCAGGCTTCGCACGGCCTGTGACCTGGCGTTGGATGGCGAGATAACAGTAACTAGGCCGGAAGGGTTCACAATTCCAAGACATGAGGATATAGAGCAGGAACTGCCAGGCTTGATTGAAGCGGTAGCGGGAAAAGGTCTGTTCGCCGACCCGCCGGTGACAACGGTTAACTATGAGTAGAGGGCAAGACCATGCTGACTATAGAATTGTATTTTCTTGCTGGCAGGTTCCACGCAACCCCATGGGACAGGCATGTTAACGAGGGAGTTGTGGAGTGGCCCATATCCTCGTGGCGTTTTATGCGTGCCCTCATGGCGGTTGGTTATAGAAAGCTGGGTTGGAACGCCGAAAACCCGCCTGACGAGATGCATCTGTTGGTCAATGCTTTATCTGAGAGTCTTCCCAAATACTGGCTACCACCTGCCTCTCTGGGACATACACGCCACTACATGCCCAAATATCGGAGCATGCTGGACGGGAAGACGGACAAGGTCATTGATGCATTCGTAATAGTTGACCCCAAAGAACCGATGATTGTCCATTGGCCTAATGTCGAGCTAAATGATGAAAGCTCAAAGCTGTTGGGAAACCTGCTTGGGAACCTAACTTACCTCGGTCGGGCTGAGTCATGGGTAGAAGCTGTAATTACAAATGAGTTGAGAACGAATCCCAATGCTGTACCAGTTGGTGAAAATGACGCTGCCATAGAGGTGGAAAATGTTGCCCTGCTCGCCCCAATGCGCCCGTCCGAATATAACGATTGGCGGAATGAATGGCTCGATTCCGAGAGAAATAGATTATTGGATGCGAAACGCCTCAGGGCAATAGAAAAGGGGAAAGACCCGGATAAAGTCAAGTTGGCCACAAAAGAGGACTCAAGTCTGGAGGCACGTCTGGGAAGGTCGCTGTTCAGCTCCATGCTGGTTGGTACAGGTACACTCAGGGCTGAGGGCTGGAACCGACCCCCGGGGAGCAGATGGGCAGATTATAAACGGCCTTCAAACTGTTTTTCCGTTAATCCGACAGTGAGAAAGGTCCGCAGTGTGGATGCTCCAGTAGTGGCACGTTTCAACCTTAGTTCTGAAACTACTCAGGCTGATGTCAGGCCCAGGTTCGAGGATGCTCTCTTTTTATCTGACAACTTACGCAAAGCGCTGATGAGCCTGTCAGGGCAGAGGAACAACGGGGTTCCCTCGAAGACATTTTCAGGTAAGTCCGAAGATGGACATCCTCTCAAAGGCCACCGACACGCCTTTTTTCTCCCTGTTGATGAAGACAACGACGGCCGAATAGACAGCGTAATCGTTTACGCCCCCAATGGATTCAGTTATCTTGACCAGATTGCCATGGGCAGTCTCAGGAGGCTCTGGCAGCATGGTGGGCGTCCTGGCCTGTTGCCTATCCTCGTTGGTATGGGGGCCCTTGAGGATTTTGGAGGCATGGATACGCTGAAGGGATTAAGCCCTCTTTTGACAAAAGCCCATGTTTGGGAGTCGCGCACCCCTTTTGTCTTAACCCGCTTTCCTAAGGTACGCAGAAACGGCGAACCTAAACGCAGGCAGGATGGCACCTGGATAGATGGGCCGGAAGACCAACTCAGGGTTGAGATAAAGAGGCGGGGTTTCCCTGAGCTTGAAAAGATAGAGGAGCTTTCTCATACCAGGAGCAGAGGCAGAAAGATATTCTGGCGGGATTTTGCCAGATTCCGGAGCAACGGCGGCGGAGCCAGGGCAGGGGGTGGATATGGATTCAGAATGGTTTTCCAAAAACCTGTCCGAGGGCCCATTGCCTTGGGTTACGGCTGCCATTTTGGGTTGGGGCAGTTTTCGGCGGTCTCCTGAGCCGATTGTTCTTTGACAATTAAATAACCGCGCGAACCTCAAGCTCAGTCAAAAACCCCAGGGGTTCGCGGAGCTTTAAATTGGAATAAAAACAACAGGTTAAGTTTTCTCAAAGCAAAATTCTAATTTGGTTAGAATGCAATCAGGCCAGGTTCGCGAAAAGGCGCATTTAACCTGCTGTTTTTTTGGTATTATTTAATAGATAGTGTTACTACGGGATTATATTCCGTAGCCCCATTGAAGCGTTGATATAGGCAGTATGATTATATGGCATTATAGTTACTACGGGATTATATTCCGTAGCCCCATTGAAGCCGATAATGCCTTGCAATTCTTTTGGGATCGCCTGGTTACTACGGGATTATATTCCGTAGCCCCATTGAAGCCCATACGGCATCATGCTGATAATCATAGTTACTGTGTTACTACGGGATTATATTCCGTAGCCCCATTGAAGCCTTGTACATTGATAACTTGATTAATCGTTTATCTCGTTACTACGGGATTATATTCCGTAGCCCTATTGAAGCGCCTTCGCAATACACGCCTTAAGCAAGGCTATGCGGGTTACTACGGGATTATATTCCGTAGCCCCATTGAAGCGCCGCAGCGATGTTGTCAGGGTCCCTGCGCTTTGCCGTTACTACGGGATAACGTTCCGTAGCCCCATTGAAGTGGCCAAGCCTTCTTTCTGGCATTTATGATGTTAGGAAGGTATATGGTTACCCGATGTATGGTATTTAAAGCTGTGTAAGTGAGTGATTGTAGTAGGCCAGAGTGAAGAGGGAAAAGGTTGAAAAGCATACCAAAATATATCATAACTAGTGTCGCGTCTCATAAATAATATTGACTAATTTCAGCTGGCAAATCATTGATAAACGAGGCATATTTTGAAATCATTAAACCGTAGTATTTGAGAAATGCGACACTAGCGACTGCGTTTTGAGTCAGGGTTTAAGACTGATATGTGCCCTCCATGGGACGCCTAATTAAGTTTGGGCAGAGCGAGCAGGGTCCAACCGGGTTGGTATTTTTATCTCCCTATACTGAGAGCGGTATGAACCGAAGAGAGCGCCATAGCCCTCAGGGGGTGGGTTT
>CAYVLI010000028.1:4843-13812 GCA_964452105.1 uncultured Nitrospinota bacterium | reverse complement strand
ATCGTGGAGCAGAACGTCGATGCAGCGTTGAGCATAGCCCGGTATGTTTATATATTGCGACATGGTAGGATTGTACTGGAGGAGTGGGCCGACAACCTCAGAGACAATGAACAGATAATTTCATCCTACTTCGGCAATAAAAAGAAATAGTACACCATTCGAGAAGAGGGCGCGGCAATGGACAGATTCCCTTTGATAGAAGTAAACGGAACCAATTATGAGATGGGCTTCCAGCACGGAGAGCAGTGCGCCGAGACGATAAACCGCTTCGTGGGCGGCATGTTCTCTGAGGTGAATAAGCATCTGGGCTGGTCGAAGGAACAGACTCTCAACAAGGCCCTCATTTATGACGGGTTCGTAGAGGAGTTCTCTCCACATCTGCATGAGGAGATGAAGGGTATCGCAGATGGGTCCGGCCTCTCTTTCGAAGAAATTCTTCTACTGCAGGTGCGGGGTGAGTTTACCCAACCTGTCACCGGAGGCCAGGAGTGCACCAGCTATGCCGTCATGAGCGCCGCCTCCGGCGGGGGCGAAGTCCTGGTGGGTCAAAACCAGGACCTGCAGGAGGGTTTTCAGGAACAAGGCATAATGCTGCACATGACGCCTGAGAAGGGTCCGAAGATGCTCTGCTGCACACTGGCAGGCAGCCTCGGCCATAACGGAATTAACTCGAGCGGCATGGGCTGGGCTGTAAACGCTCTGGACTGCGGAGGCTGGCGGCCCGGCGTGCCCCGCTACGTCCTTTTTCGGAGGATGCTGGAGCAGGAGAGCCTGGATGACGCCATAGAGGAGCTCAGGCGGGCGAAACGAGCTTCGTCATGCAACTACATGCTGGCTCACGCTTCCGGCGCCATAGCCGATGTGGAGACCCTGGTGGAAGGGGATGGTGTCTTGCACCCCGAGAATGGTTTCCTCGCCCACGCGAACAATTATCTCTGCCAGGAGCTGGTCAAGCATGACAGGCTCATTGCTCAGTTGCCCGATTCCGCCATAAGAGCGGAGCGCATGAGAGAGTTGCTCAATGAGCACAGGGAATCTCTCTCCGTCGAGACCATGATGAAGCTTCTCCAGGATCACCACAACTACCCGCAGTCAATCTGCAGGCATCAGTTAAGCGATCCCGATGCGGAATTCGCGAGCATGAAGACCATCTCCTCGATGGTATCCCGGCCCGCCGCGGGAGTGATGCACGTGGCCGTGGGCAACCCTTGTCAGAACGAGTACCACGCGTATAAACTATGAGCCGGAAATGGGGCGGCTGGTAGCGTTACTGGCCTCGTTCCTGAAGTATGAATACACGAAAATAGCGCTGCCATATTTTGGCGAAGCTCCTGCATACCGACATGGAAACATCGATAAGCAGGATTTTTTTGAAAGCAGGGGCGGCCCTCATGGTGGCCTTTTTCATTTTTTCAGAACAATGCAGATAAGATGATGCGCCCCAGCGCATAGATGACCCCCGTTGCCACGACCAGCTTGAATATGGCCCTGTCGCCTACGAACGTCTCTCCCTCTTCTTCTTCCACCACTCTTTCAGCCCGGGATTTAAACGGTCTTTTTGCGGCCAATTCTCGAGGGCTGCGGGCAGTTGCAAGTGGTATGTCTGGAGGCCATGTAACAAGGGTGGGGTGGAAGTACGTCCTTCTGTCTGCGTTCAAGTCGTGTTGCCATCGGTTATCCATAAGCTGAATGGCCTCTGCGGCTCGGCCCCGATTCAGGGTGACCTGGAAATCCCTGTAAACCTCCAGAGCCCTCTTCGCCTGGCTCAGAACGGCGGCTTCTTTCCTGCCTCGAGCCGGGTAGGATAGCTGGCGAAGGAGCTGTTGCAGGGAAATAGCGCGGGTTACGGGGTATCCATTATTTATGTTCATAAAGTGTTCCCTGAAATTTTATGGTTTCCTTTCGGTGAATACCGTTATCTTCATTGATTTTATCGACATAACCCCCAGAGACCTTTAATCTCGAAAAGGGGATATGCAACTATGTACTATCAGTTGGTTTATTTCTCTTGCAAATAGCTTATGTTGGTTTATACTTTCGCTGAAGAAGTTTCTGGTTTAAATTACCCGCCGCTGGCAGCGGCGGGTTTTTAACATCATTTTTATTATTTAACCCGGACCTTTAATCAGCCTTGTGTTAGACGCTTGTAGAGGCGGGTTTGTACCCCGCAAAGGGTGAGCCCATGTATGCGGTTTTAGCTCTCGCTGACGGAACGATAATGGAAGGAGTGGGCTTCGGCGCCCAGGTTCGAGCCGAAGGCGAGGTAGTGTTCAACACCTCCCTGGTAGGCTACGAGGAGTCCATCACCGACCCCTCGTATAAGGGCCAGATACTCACCTTTACCAACCCCCTCATCGGCAATTACGGGGTCAGGGCAGAGCGGTTCGAATCCAGCGGCATACGCGTGGAAGGGTTGGTGGTAAGGGAGCTTTGCGACTATCCTCAGCACCGGGGCTCTGTGCGGACCCTAAATGCATTCCTCAAGGAGCAGGGTGTTCCAGGCATCGCAGGGGTGGATACCAGGGCGTTGACGAGACGCATAAGAGTGCACGGCGTAATTAACGGGGCTCTCCACGTGTCATCGGATCCCATCGATCCAGAAGAGGTGTTTAAAGCGGCCGCGGCCAGGAAAGATATTTCCAGCTACGACCTAGTGGGCCAGGTGAGCACTCGGAAACCGGTGGTGTATGGAAAATCCGGGAAGAAGTCTCTGGCGCTCATAGATTGCGGCGTCAAACACAGCATCATAAGATCCTTGCTCAAGAGAGATATCAACGTGCGCCTTTTTCCGCACACCGTACGGCCCGAGGAACTCAAGGAGAGCGGGGTGAACGGCATTCTCCTCTCAAACGGTCCGGGAGACCCTGAACGCGTTGAGCCTGCGATTAACCTCGTCCGCAGCCTGCGCGAGGAGTGCCCGGTGTTCGGCATCTGCCTGGGACATCAGATAATTTCCCTGGCTCTGGGGGGCAAGACTTATAAGCTCAAGTTCGGCCACAGGGGGACCAACCAGCCGGTGAAGGATTTGCGGAACGGAAGGACGTACATAACCAGTCAAAACCATGGCTTCGCAGTGGATAAGGACTCACTGAAGGGCACGGGTCTCGAGGTAACCCACATCAACCTGAACGACGGCAGCGTGGAGGGTGTCCGGCACGAATCTCTGCCCATCTTCGGTTTCCAGGCTCACCCCGAAGCCAATCCGGGGCCATGGGATATGGACTACTGGTTCGACAGGGTGGCCGAAACGTTAAAAGACGTACAATGAAAGCTCAAAGCGAGGGCGGCGCTTGCTCCGCCCAAAATTCTACATCATGAAACCAATCAGGAGATAAAACCATTCCCAGGGTTGCCGACATAGAAAAGATAATGGTCATCGGCTCCGGCCCCATCATCATCGGTCAGGCGGCGGAGTTCGACTACTCGGGCACGCAGGCCTGCAAAGCACTCAAGGAAGAAGGCTACCGGGTGGTGTTGGTAAACTCTAACCCGGCCACAATAATGACCGATCCCGATACCGCCGATTCCGTTTATGTAGAGCCCTTGAGCGCCAGGATGATGGAACGCATAATAGAAAAGGAGCGCCCGCAAGGCCTCCTCCCCACCATGGGCGGCCAGACCGGCCTGAACCTCACAGACGAGCTGGAAGCGAGCGGTGTTCTCCAGAAGTTCGGTGTGCGCGTGATGGGTACGCCCGTGGAAGCGATACGCGACGGTGAAGACAGGGACCGCTTCCGTGCCCTCATGCAGGCCATAGACGAGCCCATCCCGGAAAGCAGGGCGGTGAATTCTCTGGAGGACGCTCAGGCTTTCGTCGAAGAAGCCGGGTTCCCCGTGGTCATCAGGCCCGCATACACCCTGGGAGGCACCGGCAGCGCCTTGGCCTTTAACGAGAAGGAATTCCAGCGTGCGGTCAAGACGGGCCTGGCCCAGAGCATGGTGCATCAGGTGCTGGTGGAAGAAGCCATCCTGGGCACTGACGGCTGGGGTGAGTTCGAGCTTGAAGTAATGCGGGACGGCAGAGATAACTGCATAATAATCTGTCCCATGGAGAACTTCGACCCCATGGGCTACCACACCGGCGACAGCATAGTCGTCGCCCCCATTCAGACCCTCAACGATGAGGACTTTCAGACCCTCCGTTCCACGGCCATAAAAATTATACGCGCCCTGAAAGTCGAAGGGGGCTGCAACATACAGTTTGCCATGAATTACGACCACGGCGGATACCGGGTGATAGAGGTGAACCCCAGGGTCAGCCGTTCCTCCGCTCTGGCCTCTAAAGCCACCGGCTATCCCATCGCCCGGGTGGCCGCCAAGATAGCCGTGGGCCTCACCCTGGATGAGATTCCCAACGATATTACCGGAGAGACGGTGGCCGCCTTCGAGCCGACCATAGACTACGTGGTGGTGAAGATACCCAGATGGCCCTTCGACAAGTTCCGCGACGCCGTTCCCGTCATAGGCACGCAGATGAAATCGACCGGCGAGGTCATGGCCATAGGCCGCACCTTCGAAGAAGCCTTCCAAAAAGCAGTGAGGTCTCTCGATGTCGGCCGTCAGGGCTACTGTTTCGACGGCAGGGACGTCAACGTCACCGACCGGACGCAGCTCGAAAAACTGCTCAGACTCGGTACGCATCAGCGCATCTTCCACATTAGGGATGCCCTGCTGCTGGGCATGACCATAGATGATATTCACTCACTCACCGGCATAAACCGCTGGTTCCTCGAAAAGCTGAAGAAGCTGCACCTCGCCGCAGAAGAGTTTCAACTTACCGGAAAATCGCTGCGCCAGGCCAAACGCATGGGTTTCTCCGACCGCCAGTTGGCCCACGTTCTCAAAAAGACGGCAGAGGAGATAAAGGGACTCCGTACGGCTAACGGCATACTACCCACCTACAAAATGGTGGATACCTGCGCCGCCGAGTTCGAGGCCAGAACCCCTTACCTCTATTCCACTTACGAGGGTGAAGACGAAGCCAGCCCCGGTGAAACGAAAAAGGTGGTGGTCATAGGAAGTGGGCCCATAAGAATAGGGCAGGGAATAGAGTTCGACTACTGTTGCGTACACTCCTCCCTGGCTCTCAGGGAAGAAGGCGTGGAGTCCATAATGATAAATAACAACCCCGAGACGGTCTCCACCGATTACGATACCTCCAGCAAGCTCTACTTCGAGCCTCTCACCTTCGAGGACGTCATGAACGTGGTGGAGCGTGAAAACCCGGAAGGCGTAATCGTACAGTTCGGCGGGCAGACCTCAGTTAATCTGGCGCTTCCCCTTCACAGGGCGGGCGTAAAAATCATGGGCACCCATCCTCTCATGATGGAGGTGGTGGAGGACAGGGGAAAGTTCACCGAAATCCTCAACCGTCTGAATATTCCCCAGGCCCCTTATGGAACCGCCAGGACCGAAGAAGAAGCCTTTCGAGTGGTGAAAAGGATAGGCTATCCGGTGCTTGTGCGGCCCTCGTTCGTGCTGGGTGGAAGGGCCATGGAGGTGGTTAACAACCACGACGACCTGAAGGTTTACCTCAAGGAGGCCTTCAGAGTGAGCGAGGAGTACCCGATTCTCGTGGACAAGTATCTGGAGAACGCCGTGGAGCTGGACGTGGATGCCCTGTGCGACGGAGAGTCTGTTTTCGTCGCCGCAATCATGGAGCATATCGAGGAGGCGGGAGTCCACTCCGGTGATTCCGCATGCGTCATTCCGCCCATGAGCATCAAACCCGAGATAAAGGAACGCATAGTGGACTATACCACCAGGCTGGCCAGGGAGCTCAAGGTTCTGGGGTTGATCAACATCCAGTGTGCGCTGGTGGACGATACCCTCTATTTTCTGGAGGCAAACCCCAGAGCCTCCCGAACCGTACCCTACGTCAGTAAAAGCATCGGCGAACCTCTGGCCAAGATCGCCACCAAGCTCATGCTGGGAAGGAAACTTTCCGATTTCGGGCTTCACGGCTACCTGGAACCGCCTTATATTACCGTCAAGGAATCGGTGTTCCCCTTCACCAAGTTCCCTGGAGTGGACCCGGTGCTGGCGCCTGAGATGCGCTCCACGGGCGAGGTTATGGGTATAGACAGCGATTTCGGCTGCGCTTACTTCAAGGCGCAGGAGGCCGCGCATGGACGCCTTCCACTGAAGGGTACGGTGGTGATTCATACCCAGGTGGAGAATAAAGGTCCGGCGCTGCTCGAGCTGGCCGACAGGCTGTCTGAGATAGGCTTTAAGATCGTCCTCACCGGCCCCACTCATAAACTCTTCTCATCGTATGAACCGGGTATGGGTTCAAGGGAGACCATGAGAGACGAAGAAATCATCGGCATGGTGGAGGATCAAAAGGCGGCCATGATTATCTGTTTGCCGGATGTGAAAAATTCAGGGGACCGCTACCGTTCTCTGAGAAGGGCCGCAGTGGATTTTAAGGTCCCGCTTTTCACCACACTCAGAGGAGCGGAATCAGCCGCGCAAGGCATCTTGAGCTGCATGAACGCAGAGCCCGCCGTGGATTCGATACAATCCTATCACCGGCAGTTGTGAAGATTTATCGGCTCGCTCCGCTCATGGCCGCCCGCGGGCCCTATACCGGAGAAAAAATCTTTAGAATCCCGAGTTGGTTTTAATTCTAACGAAATCTAAGAGCAGGGCAGGATGCAACCGACATTTAATAACCGACCACGAAACTATGCTTTTCCTCTTCAGGAGACTTTTTGGTTGGCATGGTTCCCCCTGATAGTTTACATGGCGGGCCTGCTCATCATCTCCGTAGCGCCTATCGACAGGCTGACGCCTAAATTCGATATAAGCGATAAGTCAGGCCACGCAGCAGCCTACTTGCTGATGAGTTATCTTTTTCTTAAAGCTCTCAGTTCAAGATGGAGTTACAGCTGGAGAACGGCGCTTGGCGCAGCCTCGCTGGCGTTTTCCTTCGGAGCGCTCATTGAACTGGTTCAGTATTTCCTGCCCTATCGCTATTTCGAGTCCCTGGACATGGTTGCCAATCTCACCGGCGTAACCACGGCCCAACTGATTATATTTTTGCTGAGAAAGACGCTTTTTAAGCTGGAAAGCATAAACGGTGGGAGCGAGAGTAGATGAAGGGTATGGAGGTTCGAGGAGAGATTCCCTCTATTTTCTACCTTTCCATGGACGGTGTATCACTCTCCTCGTCTCCAGAAGAGCCCTGGGCATAGCTCAACGGAGAAATCACGTCCTGGCTTTCCTGAAGCGTGATGAGTCTTTCAAGAGAGCGGGTGGTGGCCCTGGTATTTCTCTCTAACTCGAGTGTTACCCTCATCGTTTCGCCGATGGCCACGATACCCAGCCCTATGAGCAGACCCAATACCAGTATTACTATCCCCAGCGGCCTCACGTTTTCCATTTCGGGCATAAAGTAATATACGCCGTCGTAAAGAAGAAAATCTTTGCCGAAGAGGAGGAACAGGCCAGCGATCGCGGAAAAGCCGGTAATGGCCCATCCCAGGACTCTGTAAATTACGCTCAGGGCGCGTAGGGCGTAGAAACGGTTTTTTATCAATTTCAGCTCACACGATGTTTTTCTTCTTGAAACTCTCCAGGCATTCTTCGCTGCAGAAAAAGTAGCGCTTGCCCCCCATGACCATGGTAAGAGCCGTCGATTTCGGTATATAGGTCTCGCAGGAGGGGTCCTTTACCATATCGTCAACTTTCTCCTGCACCCCGGGCCTGCTTCCGGCGGCTCTCCTTCTGCGAGAGGAAGTAAAAACACTTTTTAAAAAGTAGTATATTATCACTACCAGTATAAGTAGAAAAAGGCTTCGCATCTTTTTATCTTCCCGGATATTGAGGGGTTCAGCCCCCTCTAATTTCCCTAATAGCGCACTTACCATCTCATTCCCGGCGAGGGGCGGAGAATCGTTAATTTAAGGAGTTTATAAAACAGTGTATTTTATAGCCTGAGCAATTATATGAAATCCTTGCCAAACAACAATTTACATGATATCCTGAATAAAAGAACAATTTTATTATAATTTTGAACACCGCCCTTTGTCAAGGAGAGAGCAGGCCGCTCGTAGTGAAATAAAGGTAGTAATGTGAAAGATGAAATGCGCATCACAGTTCTGGGATGCGGAACCAGTACCGGGGTGCCCACCATCGGATGTAAGTGCATGGTTTGCACCTCTGACGACCCCAGGAACAAGCGCAGCCGCTCGTCTATTCTCATCAGTTACGGAGGCAGGAACGTTCTCGTGGATACTGCGCCTGAGCTCCGTCTGCAGGCCCTGGCCAACGATGTGGACAGGGTGGACGCCGTACTCTTTACCCACGCGCATGCGGACCATATCCATGGAATAGACGAATTGCGAATTTTCAACTGGCTCCTGAAGGATGTTATCCATTGTTACGGCGACGCCCATACAATAAAGCACCTGAAAAACATCTTCAAGTATATATTTTCTGCGGAAAGGGGGCCCGGCTATGTACCCCGGCTGGAGTTGCATGTGGCGGATGGAGAGTTTGAGCTGCTGGGAGCCGAAATCCAGCCCATACGCCTGATGCACGGCCCATCGCCGGTCCTGGGTTACAGGATAGG
Source organism: uncultured Nitrospinota bacterium (assembly GCA_964452105.1). Lineage (GTDB taxonomy): Bacteria > JAUXIQ01 > JAUXIQ01 > JAUXIQ01 > JAUXIQ01 > CAYVLI01. The sequence continues at coordinate 5,237 of CAYVLI010000028.1, read as the reverse complement.
GGATTTCTCGTACATGACCGACTGCAACTATGTGCCTCCACAATCCAGGGAGCTATTGAGAGGATTAAAGCTCCTCATCCTGGGTGCGCTCAGATACGAGCCGCATCCCACTCATTTCAGCCTCGACGAAGCCGTAGCATTTGCCCGGGAGGTGGGAGCAAAGAAAGTGGTTTTTACACATCTAAACCACGCCCTGGACTATAGCAAGGTAAATTCACAGCTACCCGGAGGGATGTCCCTGGGTTATGACGGTATGATACTTAATGCATAGCCGGGATTTTGAGATGTTTTTGAGCTTTTTATCGTTGTAAGTCTCGTTTGCCGGGAAAACCTGGAGCGTTGGCATGAAAGATATTAATAAAATGATGCTCTCCATGACGCTGGACATCGCCGC
>CAYVLI010000028.1:0-4743 GCA_964452105.1 uncultured Nitrospinota bacterium | reverse complement strand
CTGAACATAGCCCTGGAGCTGGCGTCAAAAGGACGAGACGGCAAGCCGGTAGGTACTATATTTGTGTTGGGCGACCACGAAAAGGTCATGCAGCTCTCAAGGCAGATGATAATCAATCCATTTCAGGGATACCCCGAGCAGGGCAGAAACATTCTCGACCCCGCCTTGAGGGAGACGGTACAGGAGTTCTCCGCCATAGATGGAGCCTTCATAATTCGTGAGGACGGCGTGGTTGTGACCGCGGGGAGACATCTGAACGCCGCCTCGGATGATGCAGACATCCCCAAGGGATTGGGCAGCAGGCACGTCGCCGCCTCCGGAATAACCGGAGTCACCGATGCCGTGGCCATAGTTATTTCAGAATCCACCGGTTCGGTGCGCATATTCAAGAACGGGGGGATGATGATGGAGCTGGAGCGTCCCACCGCATAGCGACAGTCCGAAAATGAAAAGAAACGATTACAGTGAGCAAAGCCTACATCTATTCAGATAGATATCGCAGTTTCGATTACGGCCCTTTGCACCCGCTCAGGAACATCAGGCTTTATCTTACCCACTTCCTGACCCGGCATTATGGCCTCCTGGAATGCAGCGGAGTGATAATAGAAGAGACCCGCCAGGCCACCGATGAAGAGATGAGCGCATTCCACAGCCAGGCCTATCTGGAGGTGCTCAAAGCCGCCGACCAGGGCGTCGATAACGTTATGTTTTACAAGTTCGGTCTGGGAAGCGGAGACAATCCCGTGTTCAAGGGTCTGTATGAATGGTCCACGTTGTCAGCCGGCGCATCGATTCAGGCGGCGGAGATGGTGGAATCGGGATTGTCTTCCATCGCCTTCAACATGGCGGGGGGGCTGCATCACGCTCACAGGGAGCAGGCCTCCGGCTTCTGCTACATAAACGACCCGGCGGTGATTATTAGTCAACTGGTGAAGAAGGGGAAAAGGGTAACCTACCTCGATCTCGATTCCCATCATGGAGACGGCGTCCAGTCAGCCTTCTACGATACATCTCAGGTGTTGACCATATCCTTCCATGAGAATGGCAGGTTCTTGTTCCCCGGGACTGGTGGAATGGCGGAAACCGGCCAGGGCCAGGGCGAGGGTTACTCTGTCAACGTGCCGCTCCTCCCCGGAACCGATGACGAAGTGTTTATGTTCGCTTTCGATGAGGTGGTTCCAGCTTTCATAGAGAGTTTCAAGGCGGATATCCTGGTGGCTCAATTGGGGGTGGATACCCTGAAGACAGACCCTTTATCCCACCTCGAGCTTACCACCAACGGGTTCATACACGCCGTTCGAACCATAGTGAAGATGTGCCCCAAACTGGTGGCCCTGGGAGGAGGCGGATATAACGTCGATAACGTCGCACGCGCCTGGACGCTGGCCTGGGGGGTGATGTGCGGAAAAGAGCCTCCTGACGAGCTCCCCTCGGAGTACATATCGCTCCTGAGGTCGGATGCCAGGGCGGGCAAGAGATTAAGGGACGCTCCCCTTATACAGACTTCCTCAAACAAGCCGGCCGCCATGAGGGAGGCGGAAAAGACGGTAGCCTACCTCCTCGAGAAGGTTCTCCCGCTGGTGAAAGCGCCTGCTTGATATTAAGAGGGAAAAGGTTGCCCATCACCTGACCGCCCTTGTTGAACATGCCTTTGCAAAAGGCCCGGCATCCGATTTTATCTCACCTCGCCGACCATCGCCACACAAAACAATACAGGCGCGAAATACGACCTGTTTCAGAAAAACCGGAAAAATTCAGTTGACTTTTTCCCTTCCTTCGAGTATTGAGTTAACTTGTAAAAGGGATGTTTACCGGTACCATTTTTTCATGCGCATTGTCGGATCGTTTGCTTGTATGTTCATCATGCACGCATGACGACCAACCGCATGGAAAGGTTTAAAAGGGAAGATGGTGATCCACCTGAGCGCGTGGGAACGCGATGGGGTGGGGGATGCCATCACGGTCCCGCCGCTGTAACCGGGTACGAAACCCCCATTTCGCACAGGATACGGGCTCTGAAATGGAGTTCCCCTTTTCTGTGATGCAGAACAAGGCTCGAGCATTCTGTGCGAAAAAGCCACTGGGCGACTGAAGCCGCCTGGGAAGGCGGGGGAAGTAGGATGGATCCGGGAGTCAGAAGACCTGCCGGCAAACAGGCCGCTCTGCGCCTCGGGGAGGCGTGAGCCGTCGCCGGGAGCAGGCAGCTCCCGGATTTAAAGGGTGAAGAAGCTGGGTGCAACCCTTGAGTCTGTTTCAGGCTCAAGGGTTTTTGTTTTTTAAGGGAAGAAAATGGTCGCAAAAGCATTGATGATACAGGGCACAGGCTCCAACGTTGGGAAATCCATCCTGGTGGCGGGACTCTGCCGCATCTTTTTGCAGGACGGCTTTCGCGTGGCGCCCTTTAAATCGCAGAACATGGCCCTCAACTCTTTCGTCACCCGCAAAGGGGGCGAGATGGGCAGAGCACAGGTGGTCCAGGCCCAGGCCTGCCGGCTGGAGCCGGACGTAACCATGAATCCCATCCTGCTGAAACCCACCACCGACGTAGGCGCCCAGGTGATATTGATGGGCAAGCCCGTGGGTAACATGTCGGTCGAGGAGTACATCGATTACAAACGGGAGGTCTTCCCCGGTGTGGTGGATGCCTATAGAGAACTGGCGGAAGGTTACGACATCATCGTGATGGAGGGCGCGGGCAGCCCGGCGGAGATAAACCTGAAGGAACACGACATAGTAAACATGAAGATGGCCCATGCCGCCGGAGCAAAGGTAATACTGGCAGGGGACATCGACAAAGGAGGCGTCTTCGCCAGCCTGGTGGGGACTATGGAACTCCTCGATGAAGAGGAGCGCGAAAAAGTCAAAGGCTTCGTGATTAACAAGTTCCGGGGGAGAGTGGAGCTTCTCGAACCGGGACTGGATTTCCTCACCGGGAAGACAGGTATAGAGACGCTGGGAGTAATCCCTTACATGGACAACCTGGCGCTGCCCCAGGAGGATTCAGTGGAGTTTAAATCCGGCCTGCCGGGAGAAGCGAAGCCTCGCGGAAACGACTGCGTGAACATCGCCGTTATGGACCTTCCTCACATCTCTAATTTCACGGACATCGACCCCTTTTACCTGGAACCAGATGTCAAAATACGTGTGGTGAGATCCGGACAGCCCATCGGGAATCCCGATGCCGTGATACTGCCCGGTTCCAGGAACGTCATAGCAGACCTCAAGAAACTGCACGATGAAGGATATGGCCGGCAATTACACGAGTTGGCCCTCAAGGGCGCGGCGGTGGTTGGTATATGCGGCGGCTATCAGATGCTGGGTTCTGTAATCAGAGACCCACACCACATCGAATCATCCCGGATGCTCGCAAACGGAATGAAGCTGCTGGAGGTCACCACGTCGCTGACGCCTGAAAAGAAGTTGACACAGGTGAAGGGCAGGCACATGGGTAGCGGCTTTCGAGTGCTGGGATACGAAATCCATCACGGCGAAACGGAGAAGGGCGGACTCTGCGCCATGTTCGAGTTGGAAGGAGGGAGGCTCGATGGGTCGGTTAATCCCCGGGGCAACGTCTGGGGGACGTATATCCATGGCGTATTCGATAGGGACGAATTTCGGCGCTGGTTTATCGATGGATTGAGAACACGCAGGGGGCTGCAGCCCCTGGGAGAGGTTCAGGCCCGCTACGACATCGAGAAAGAACTGGATCGCCTGGCAGGCGTCATGCGACGTCGCCTGCGCATGGATAATATATACCGCATGCTGGGTCTCACAAGCCATGGACGATGAAATGAGAGCAGACATGCCCCGCATAGTCATAGGAGGCACCCACAGCGGTGTGGGGAAGACCACCGTTACTCTGGGCATAATCGGAGCCCTGAAGAAGAAGGGGCTCATCGTACAGCCCTTCAAGGTGGGGCCGGACTATCTGGATACTACCTATCATACGGAGGCCGCCGGAAGGCGCTGCCGCAACCTGGACGGATGGATGACCGACAGGAGCTACGTGGAGGCGTCCTTCTCAAGGGCCGTCGGTGACGCCGATGCGGCGGTGGTGGAAGGCGTCATGGGGATGTTCGACGGCTTCAGCCCCACGGGTGAGGAGGGAAGCACCGCCCAGATGGCCAAATGGTTGAAAGCGCCCTTGATCCTGGTAGCCGATGCCAAAGGGCTCGCCAGAAGCGGAGCGGCGATGGTCAAGGGCTATTCAGACTTCGACCCTTCCCTCCGTCCGGCTGGGGTAATCTTCAACAACGTGGGAAGTGCCTCCCACCTGGACCTCCTCAAGGAAGCCGTAGAATCAGTGGTCGGCGTCACCGTCCTGGGCGGCCTGCCGCAGGATAAAAATATAGAGCTGCCCCACAGGCACCTGGGACTGGTCACCGCGGACAAAGGCATACTCAGCGATGAAACACTAAATGCACTCGCCGAATTGACGCTGCAATGGATAGACGTGGATGGCATCATCGCACTGGCGCGTTCGGCTGAGCCTCTTGAAAGGAAGATGCCGGGCAGGCGCACGCACGCCTCCAGGTGCAGGATAGCGGTGGCCGTGGACAGAGCGTTTCATTTTTACTATGTAGACAACCTGGAGCTTCTGGAGGGCGCCGGGGCCGAGTTGGTGCATTTTTCGCCTCTGAATGACCGCTCCCTCCCTGATGACGTAAGCGGAATATATCTGGGCGGTGGATACCCGGAGGTGTATGCCCGGGCGCTGGAAGCGAACGTGGATATGCGTTCGGC
>CAYVLI010000027.1:5781-13840 GCA_964452105.1 uncultured Nitrospinota bacterium | reverse complement strand
GGGTAAATCCATGCGTGTGGCGATGTATTACAACAACCGGGACGTGAGGCTGGAGGAGATACCCAGGCCGGAGGTCGGGCCAGACGAACTCCTGATTCGAATCAAAGCCAGCGGTGTCTGCGGCAGCGACGTCATGGAGTGGTATCGTCTCCCCAAGGCGCCGCTGGTGCTGGGCCATGAAATAGCCGGAGAGGTGGCCGAAGCAGGCGAAGGGGTTACCCGGTATAAGGTGGGGGACAGGGTAGCCGCCTCTCATCACGTGCCCTGCAACACCTGCTACTACTGCCTCAGCGGCCATCACACCATGTGCGATACGCTGCGCTCTACGTCTTTCGACCCTGGAGGCTTCGCGGAATTCGTCCGCCTGCCCCCCATCAACACGGACCGCGGTGTTTACCTGATACCGGACGAAGTTTCTTTCGAGGAGGCCACCTTCACCGAACCCCTGGCCTGCGTGCTCCGGGGAATGAGGATGGCGGGATTGAAGCCGGGCCAGAGCGTGCTGGTGGTAGGAAGCGGTATAGCAGGCCTGCTCTACATCAATCTGGCCCGGGCGCTGGGGGCGGGCCGGATAGCGGCAACAGACGTCAGCGATTACAGGCTCGAGGCCGCAAGCAAATTCGGTGTGGAGCTGACCATACATGCGAAAGAAGACGTGCCTCAGCGTTTTAAAAAATTCAACGACGGCAGGGGCGCAGACCTGGTCATTGTGTGCACCGGCGCGGTACCGGCCATAGAGCAGGCGCTGCAGTCGGTGGAGCGAGGCGGCACGGTGCTCTTGTTCGCTCCCACGGATAGCGGTGTCACCATCCCCGTTTCCATAAACGACCTGTTCTTCCGCAACGACGTGACCCTCACCACCAGCTATGCGGGGAGCCCCGCCGACCATGAAACGGCCTTGCGGCTCATCAGGGCGGGAGTAGTGAACGTCAAGGACATGATTACCCACAGGCTGAGCCTGGAGGAAACCGGTCTGGGGTTTCAACTGGTTGCCAGGGCTCAGGACTCCATAAAAGTAATCATAGAGCCCTGAGAGGAGCGGTTACTTAATTCAAAGAGGTCTCTCTTCGCCGAATACCCAGGTACGCCTTTATCACTGCATCGTTGTTCAGCAGGTTTTCTCCACTGTCGGAAAGCGTTACCTTTCCCACTTCCATGACATACGCCCGGTCGGAAAATTCCAGGGCTTGCCTGGCGTTCTGCTCCACCAACAATATGGTCGTGCCCTGTTCCCTCAGATCACGGATGATGCGGAATATCTCCACAACAATTATTGGGGCAAGGCCGAGAGAAGGTTCGTCCAGGAGCATGAGAGAGGGTTTGGACATGAGAGCCCGCCCTATGGCCAGCATCTGGCGCTCCCCACCGCTCAGCGTATTACCACGCTGGTTTATCCTGTTTGCTATTGGTGGAAATAGATCGAGTATCTGCCCCATCTCCTTTTTTATGGAAGCGTTGTCCTTGCGCGTGTAAGCCCCCATGAGAAGGTTCTCCCGCACGGTGAGTTCACCCAGTATCCACCTTCCTTCGGGTACCTGCGCTATTCCGGCGCGCAGGATGCGGTCCGGTGTCCATCCGGTGATACTCACGCCCTGGAATTCAACGTGCCCCTGAAAGGGTTTCAGGAGACCGGATATGGTCTTGAGGGTGGTGCTCTTGCCGGCGCCGTTGGCTCCTATTATGCAGACGATCTCTCCCTCATGGACTTCCAGGGAAATGCCTTTCACGGCGGTGATGTTTCCGTATCGAATGACCAGATTTTCTATTCTCAGCATCAGTAACGACTCTCCTTTCCCAGGTATGCCTCGATGACGCCGGGATTATCCTGGATTTGAGCAGGTGAACCTTCCGCTATCAGTTCGCCGAAATTAAGGACAGCTATGCGGTCGGAAATGCTCATGACGACGTTCATATCATGTTCAATGAGGAGGATGGTTTTCCCCAATGTTTGTATGTTTCTTATTTCCTCTATAAGCTCTTCGGTCTCATAGGGGTTGAGGCCTGCGGCAGGTTCGTCGAGCAGAAGAAGGTCCGGTTCGGTGGCGAAGGCGCGGGCTATCTCCAGCCTTCGTTGGTCTCCGTAGGGCAGACCTCCAGCCAGATTATTCCGTTTTTCGTGCAGACCGGTAAATTCCAGTATCTGCTCAACCTTTTCCCTTAATATTCTTTCATCCCTGGAGCCGAAAGACAGGATGCTGGTCAGCATCGACTTCCCTTTGTGGTACTGGCCGATTTTTACGTTATCGAAAACCGTCATCCTGTTGAATAGCCTGATGTTCTGGAATGTCCGGGCTATGCCTTTCCTCACTATATTAAAAGTCCTCATCCCCGTTATGTCCTGGCCTTTAAAAATCACCCTGCCGGAGGTTGCCCGGAATATACCCGTTATGACGTTGAAGGCGGTGGTCTTGCCAGACCCGTTAGGCCCGATGAGGCCGAATATCTCGCCCTCATTAACGCATAGTTCAACTTTGTTGAGAGCCATCAGACCGCCGAAATTTTTGGTGATTTTGTCGAGTACGAGTATCGGTCCAGCCCTTCTCTTTTCCATCCCGTTACCTCCGATAACGTGAGGCGGAAAACAACCACCAATCAAAGCACCATCATTTATCCTCAGCCTGCTCTCCAGCCGGGAGTTTCCTGGTGAACAGCATTTTAAGCTTGTGCATTAACATTTCGTCTATGATGCCCCTTGGTCTGAATATCACTACTGCTATGATAAGGCCGCCGTAAAGGATCATCCTGTATCCCTGCATGAAGCGAAGGATCTCGGTCAACAGGACGAGCATAGTCGCCCCCAGTAGGGGTCCCATGAAAGAGCCCAGCCCCCCTATCATCACGTAAGCCACGAAATAGATGCCTATGTTGATCCCGAAGAAGTCCTGCACCACGAACTGCATGTAGTGCGCGTAGAGCGCCCCGGCCACGCCAGCGATGAAGGCGCCCATAGTAAAGGCGGATACCTTGATGGTGGTAACGTTAAGCCCCAGCATGGAAGACGCTGTTTCGTCCTCCTCCACGGATTTAAACGCCGCGCCTACCCGAGACCTTTCTACAAGAATAAAGAAGACGACAAATATTCCCAGTGTCAGGTAGATTATGCCGATGTACTTCTGCAGGGTTATCTGGTGATGAACAATGTAGTCGATATATCTGAAACCATGCGCCCCGTCCGGTCCGACTATCCTGTCTCCTATCTGCCGCTGGTAGGTGAGGTTAAGGAAGAAGAGACGAACTATCTCCGCGAAAGCCAGAGTAGCGATGGCCAGGTAAAAACCCCGGATGCGCAAAGCAGGGAACCCCACGGCAATGCCGAACCCGGCGGAAACCAGGCCGGCCAGGATTATGGCTGTGAGCAACGAGAATCCCCACATGACGGTGCTGAAGGCAGCGAAATACGCACCTATGGCGAAGAATCCCTGCTGCCCGAAGGTTACCTGACCGGTTGACATGACCGCGTAGACGCTCAGGGCCATCAACGCGTGTATCCCCATAAGGCTCAATACGCTAATCCAGTATTCCACGATTATACCGCTCCTTTTATTACAGCTCCTCCGGCCTCCCTAACAGGCCCCAGGGCCTGAATACCAGGAAGACGAAGAGCAGCGAATAGGCCAGCATGTCCCTGTAGTCCACGCCCAGGAACCAGAGTCCCTGAAACTCCACCACCCCCAGCAAAAGCCCGCCGATTATTGCGCCCGGGATGCTCCCTATTCCGCCGAGTATCATCACCACCAGCCCCTTTATGGTGGCGATGAGGCCGAAGGTGGGAGTGATCTGATTTGTGCTGATGGAGACCATGAACCCTATGGCGCCTCCCAGGGCTGAGGTCAGGGCGAAGATGACCATGCTCACCCTGTTCATGTTGACACCCAAGAGAGTGGCGGCGGGGGGGTTTTCGGCGATGCTGCGCATGGCCATGCCGAAGCGGGTCTTGTAGATGAGAAAATAGAGCAACAGGGTGGCCCCGGCTCCCATGATAAGCATGGTTAAGTAGTCGGGGCGGAAGAAGTAAGGCCCCACGCTGTAGGTCTTATAGCCGAAGGGGCTGGGAAACATGTAGGTGGTGCCCTTGGTGATGCGCACCATCACCTCTTCGAGCAGTATTAGCATGCCTATGGTGGTCATCACCGCTGCCATGGGGGAGGGGTCTCTGAGGCTGCGGAAGCAGACCCGCTCCACCATGATTCCCACCGCGGCGGCGCCTACAATGGTGGTGGTTAAGGCCAGGATGAAGGACCCCTTGTAAAGCAGGACGGTGAGCCCCATGTACGTCCCGGCCATGATCGTTGAGCCGTATGCTATATTGAACCTTTTCATGACGCCGAAGATCAGGGTGAACCCCACGCCAAACAGCGCATAAGAGGAACCGAACAGGAGACCGTTGAAAAGGTTCTGGATTACGTCTTCCATTTCTCTCCTTGCGCTTAGCCACAGAGGCAAAGCAGAAAATATGGGGACGGGCCCTCCGCCCGGACCGAAAGGCCCGCACCCGGTTACAACGTCTATGGAATGCTCATCTTTACCATAGGATTACTTCGCCGGCGGTTTCCATTGAACCCACTTGCCGCCCTTAATCTGCCCTATGGTATGCGTCTTTATGGCCTGGCCCCACTTGTCGAAATTGATGGGCCCCATCAGGCCGGGGAAGTCTTTTACTCTGGTCATGGCGTCCCTGAACTTCCGGCGGTCCTCCTGCAGTGTATCGGGGCGATTCTTTATGCCCGCGTCTTCGATGACCTTCTTGATTATCCAGAAGACCTCGTAGCTGGCGGCGTTGTGGTGGCTCATGTGCCACCTGCCGTTGGAGGCCTTGAGGATGTTGTTGTAAACGTCCGCCGGGTGGCCGGGTAGAGCCAGGAAACCGGTGGGGATGATTATGTTCTCGGCTACGTCCTTGCACACGTCTATGGTCTGCTGGATGGCTGCGCTGGTTATGGCCACGTGGATTTTGGGCGTCCAGCCCTGCCTCTTCGCTTCCTGCAGGGCCCGGCAAAGGGTAAGATGGTGCGCGCCGGTGGCCAGCATGTCTGCCTTGGCTCTACGCAGTTTTGTTATCTGGACAGAGAAATCGGTGTCGTCCAGCAGCCAGTTCTGAACCTCTACTATCTTCAGGCCGTGTTTTTTCGCAGCAGGAACGAAGCCGGACTCATAGGTCCCACGGGAGTGGCTAAAGTTCTTCTCGTAACCCACCGCTATGGTCTTCACTCCGTAGTATTTCTTCATCTTCCCGAACACGTCGTCATACATGAGCTTCTCGTTGCCGGTGTTGCGGAAAGCCCAGGGGGTTAACCGCTCCAGGCCGAACTTGGTTGCTATGTCAGTGAAAATGGTCACCTGTAACCCGATGTCTTTAGGGTCATCCAGCTTCTTCTGGAAAAGCCCGTAAACGGGCTCCGCCACGCTGGAGCAGGAAGGCCCCACTATCACCAGCACCTTGTCCACATTGGCCATCTTGCGGGTGACGTTGATGCCCTGTTCGGGATTGCAAGCGGAGTCGTAGTTCCTCTTGTCCATCTTCACCATCTTGCCGTCTATCTTCACTCCCCCCATGGCGTTTATCTCTTTGACCGAGAAATCGGAAATGAAGACGGCCTCCATGCCTACTTCCCCGAACGCTCCGCTCTGAACCTCCATCTGCCCTACCCTGATGGTGCCTTCATCCTGGAATCCCCAGGAGAGACCGCTGGCCATCAACAAGGCAGCCAGTAAGCTAAAGAAAATAGTCCCCTTTTTCATCATTGACCCCCTTCTGTTACAGGCCTTGATAGGCTATAAGTTGTCCTTGACTTTAAATCTCCATAATTTGGTCCTGATTCAATCCCTCCCTGATATGAAAGTTAAGCTAATTGTTATGGACAGATACTCGAGCAGAAAACAGCCTCTCTATGGTCGTTACTTTTATTGTTTAATGAAAAATGTCAGCGCGAAAAGGCTGTTTGAAAGGTGTGATCGATACTCTTATCTGGGAGGTCTATAAGGAAGGATGAGAAAGCCTTGCTGAATTCTGTATGCAGTCTTGTGTATCGGGGAAAAATAGAGTGGAAAGCTAATAAGCAGTGGCAACCCTGCAGCGACCACCACCATGCAACAGATGGAAGAAGTTAATTGGCGCTGTGCATTATCAGGGCGATGGTGAACGCTGCAGGCGGCGCCGGGATGGACACAATTAGATACTCCACCGCCTAATACCAGAAGAAGAACTATCAATAGAAGAAGTTTCCCCTTCCTGTCGAGCCTCAAGCTCATTTATACCCCCTTACCTTGAAAAGGAGTATAAAATAATTTTGCGATAGGCCTGTCCAGACAACAGACATTCCCTCCCCCTTCCTTGGCCTAGCCTGCCACAGAATTCTCTGTGACCAACAGCTAAGGATAACAGCAACCTTAATGGTAGAGGTGGTGCATGTCAAGGAAAAAATAATACAACGTGTTGGATGGAATCTTCAGCATGTTCGAGCTGTAAGCGGATAAACTGTAAATCAGCCAGATTAAAGTTGACCGGGCTCATCTCCCTCTGATATATGAGCAAAGAAGATGCTTATTGCTATTCGGGAACAGGATTGAGCAGTTAAGCGCATTTCAGCGAGGAGGAACTCATGGACTTCATGGAAGTTGTCAAGAGCAGGATGAGCGTCCGCGCCTATAAGCCGGACCCGGTTTCCAGGGAGGTGCTGGAGAAGGTAATCGAGACCGCCCTCTGGTCTCCTTCCGGCTCCAATACACAGCCCTGGGAGCTGGCGGTGATAACGGGAGATAAAAAGGCAGCGCTGGATAACATACTGGTAGAATGCGTCCGCAACAAGGTAGAGCCGAACCCGGACGTGCCGATTCCACAGAACATACCGGAGAAAATGCTTGCGCGGCGGAACGCTGTTCACGCCAAGTTGAAAGAACATCTATCGGCCCCGGAGCCGGGCACCTCCTACCCCCTGGAGATGTTCCGCTTCTTCGATGCGCCTGCAGCCATCATCGTGTGGGTGGAGAGGAGCATGGGGGACTACTCGACCTTCGACGCAGGGCTCTTCGTTCAGACGCTGATGCTGTCGGCCGTGAACGAGGGACTGGGAACTTGCGCCGAGCGGTCTGTAATACTCTTTTCTGACAAGATAAGAGAATTACTGGAGCTGCCGGAATCCAAGAAGCTGCTCCTGGGGCTGGCTATCGGTTACCCCGAAGCCGAGGCCCCCATCAACAGTGCCAGGACAGACCGAGGCAGCGTGAGCGAGTTCACCGATTGGTTAGGGTTTTGAGCTATACGTCCACCAATTTGATGAATTCGTCCGGTTCCCCCCGCTCGCTCCTGAATTGATTGGAGGCATCCTCATCATTCGGATAGCCTATGGCTATTCCCAGGATGATATCCTTGCTCTTGGATATGCCTAATTTCTCTCGGACCACGTCGGGGTAGCGAGCCGAAGAAGCCATGAAACAGGTCCCCAGGCCTTCAGCAGCAGCCAGGAGGGCAATGGTCTGGGCGATTATGCCTATATCCAACATGGAATACGCACCCAGTTCTTTATCGAGACATAAGTAGATTACGTTGGGTGCCCCGAAGAGTTTGTAGTTGCGGCTGTAGTGCTGCCTCCTGCGCTCCTTGTCTTCCCTGGGGATGGCCAGGGCCTCGAACATTTTCTTCCCCAGCGACCTGATGCGCTCCATGTTTACTTCCGGCCACTTTTCCGGCATGGGGCGGTCCGGGTTGCCCGGAACATCGGTCTGTCCCATCTCGAAAAGTTCCTCGGCGAGCGCCTGTAGCGTTCCACCGCCCGCGATAACGATTTCCCAGGGCTGTGAGTTGGCCCAGGAAGGCGCCATTAGAGCGGCGTCCATTATCTTCTTCAGCAGGGTCTTCGGCACTGGTTTGTTTTTGAACGCACGGATGCTCTGCCTTTTTGCGATGGCTTCGTAAAGGTCCATATCTCCTCCAGGGTAGGAAAGTTCAGAAATACCTTGTAACTCGCCTTCAAACGGATGCTATAATAACAACACCCGAAGGGCCAGGCAAACTCTTTTTGTAAACCTGAATTACCCTATAGATTCCATGACCGAATAATAA
>CAYVLI010000027.1:2871-5681 GCA_964452105.1 uncultured Nitrospinota bacterium | reverse complement strand
ACGGCCACGGCGCACTCCTATTGCGGCATAGCCAGCAGCCGCATGCCGCTTCTGCTGGCGGGGACCGAAGAGCAGAAGAGGAAATATATTCCTTTGCTAATTAAGGAAAACGCCGTCACATGCTTATCCATAACCGAGCCCAATGCCGGCTCCGACGTAGCGGGTATGGAGACCAGGGCGGTTAAGGATGGCGACGATTACATACTAAACGGCCGTAAATGTTTCGCTACCAATGGGTCCGTGGCCCTCATCTACTTCATCTTCGCCGTAACCCAACCCGGTGAAGGCGCGCGGGGCATCTCCTGTTTTCTGGTGGAGAAGGGAACGGCCGGCCTCGAACCGGGTCGAATCGAGGACAAGGTGGGCCTTCGGGCCTCCAACGTGGCCGAGTTGACGCTGGAAGATGTGCGCATACCCGCGGAGAACCTGATAGGCGGAGAGGGCAAGGGATTCAAGATATGCATGATGACTCTGGACAAGGCCCGGCTTGACGCCGCTGCCATGGGCGTGGGCCTTGCCCGGGGCGCGCTGGATTACGCCATAGCCTACACTAAATCGAGGGTGCAATTCAAACAGCCGGTGGCGGAGTTTCAGGGGATGCAGTTCATGATGGCGGATATGGCCACCAACATGGAGGCTGCACGCTCTCTCACTTATGAGGCGGCCCGCCGAATGGAAATAAACGACGCGGAAGCGTCCAAATACTGTGCTATGGCCAAGATGTTTGCGTCTGATATGGCCATGAAGGTCACCGTGGACGCAGTTCAGGCTCTCGGGGGCTACGGCCTGGTTAAAGAGCATCCCGTGGAGCGAATGATGCGGGATGCAAAGATACTCCAGATATTCGACGGCACCAACCAGATACAACGGTTGGTTATCGCCAGGAATCTGCTGAAATAGGAGGTTTGAGGCGGCTTCTCCAAGAAGGGCCCTGTGTTCGCTTTGCTTCCTATTTTTCTTCCGTGTTTCCCTGTGCTGATGACCTCAGCAGCATCTTCTTTCATGGTCAGTGGTTGATTAAGCCGGTAATGAAGAAGAAAACCCCCAGTGCCAGCGATATCCACCTCGCCGGCCCCGACAGCGGATACGCCAGCAGTATGCCCACTATTCCGATGGACATGCGCACGATGCGCTCGGTCCTGCCAACGTTTTTCACGATCGCCATTGCAGTTCTCCTCTATATCTTGAGTATGCGTTTGGCGTTCTCGCTCAGTATCAACCGCTTCTCATCATCGGTTAAGGCCATGGAAATGACCCGCCGGGAATCGCGGATAGGGTCGTACCAGGGATAATCGGTGCCGAACATTATTTTTCCCACCCCGATCTTCCTGATGAGCGCGACGGCTTCTTCATCTCCCATGGTATCGGGGGCCTCCGAGCCGGATATGCAGGCCGAGAGGTCGAAGCTTACGTTGGAGTAGCTGGTGGCCAGCTCCACGCACTCTTCCTCGTAGCCGTGTCCGATGTGCGCCAGAATAACCGTGAGGTCACTGTATCGCGCCAGGACGTCGGAGAATTTGCCTGGCCTTGCGTAATCGGGTGCGTTCTGGAACTTGCCCGCATGGAAAAATACCGGTATGCCCAACTCCAGAGCCGTCTGATAGATGGTCTGGGCGGGTTCGGCGGCGGGAAAGAAGCGCTGGTTGGCCGGGTGCATCTTTATTCCTCTGGCGCCGTGGTTTTTCACCTTGTCGTGAATCTCATCCATCATCCGTTCGGCGGTCATTTCAAGGTCGAGGTTGATGTAAGGGATAAGCTCCGGGTGCTCTTTGGCCACATCGCAGGTCCACTGGTTGCGGCGCATGGTTCGGGCGATTATCTTTTCGTTTATTTCGGGCCGGGTTCTTTCACGCTCTGCTTCGGGTAATCTGGCCAGTGCGGCGTCCCGCATGTCAGGTTGGGGAGTGAGGTTAAGCATCACCGATTTGCTGATGCCTCCATCTTTCATCACCCCGAGTAATTCATCTATCGTGCCGGTATATCCCGCCCTGCCCCTTCCATCCATGGCCTGGAGACCTATTTCCGCAGTTGGATAAGTGTGCAGGTGGGCGTCTATTATTTCGAACTCAGCCATGTTAAACCCTTCCTTATCCTTTTTCAGATACCTTCTTCAGCAGATTTTTATAGTACTCATCATAAATTGTGCAGCCGCTCTCCACCTGGTGATGGAGGAGTTTGAAACACCCGTTGCATAAGATACAGTAATCTATATCGCCCTCCCCTGACAGGAATTTTTTGGCGAACGAGGGGTCTGCAAAGGACTGGCGACCCAAACCCACCATGTCCACCCGCCCCTCCCCTACGTTTTTCTCCGCCCAGTATTTGAAGGACTTCTTTTCCGTTTCCTCTTCTTCGAGCTTGTTATTACCATCTCGCAGCAGGCTGTACGCGGAGCCTATCACGGGTATGCTCATCGCTTTCTTGATTGTCTCCGTGATTCGGAAATGATGAAACACGGCTTCCGGCTTATCCCTGACGGGCACTGACAGAGGCCTGCCTGCTGATACGTTTACATAGTGCATGCCTTCCTCTTCCATGAGGCGTACGAAGGCGATCGTTTCGCTCAGGTCTTCTACGTCGCTTTCCGCCCCGGCTGTCCCGCAGCCACCCGGCTGGGGTTCGTAGGCGGATATGCGGCAGCCCAGGATGAAAGACGGGTCGTTGACCGCTTCCTTTATTTTAGTCAGCGTCTCCCTGAAGAAGCGGGTCCTGTTCTCGAAGCTTCCTCCGTAGCGGTCGTTGCGCCGGTTGGCCGGACGGAGCATCTCGCAACAAAGGTAGCCGTGGCAGTGCTTGAAGTCGATGCCGTC
>CAYVLI010000027.1:0-2771 GCA_964452105.1 uncultured Nitrospinota bacterium | reverse complement strand
ATCCTGCCCCGGCTCTCATGGGAGACGGTGATGGCCTCCAGGAAGATTATCCCCGGGCTTCCTTCGGCGAACCGCTTGTATCTCCTGAAAGTCTTGTCGGTGGGGCGCCCGCGCTCATCGGCGTCGTTTGCCTCCATGGGCTGGTACACGATGCGGTTGGGAGCGGTCCTTGCCCCTATATCTATCGGTTGCCCCAATATGGAGCCGGTATCGGTTTTCATCATGGTTTTTTTGCCGCTACCATGGCGGTATATTCCGGTATTACTGTTTTTATGACCGGATCGACGAACCCGGCTTCTTTGAGGAGCCCTGCCATATCCTCCCCGGACATGGGCACTCCCTCTACGGATGTTATGTTATACAGAGCGGAAAGCACGGGTCCCTTGTAGTCGCTGTCCATCAGGAAATCGTGTACCACGATGGCCCCGCCCGAAGGGAGCTTGCCGAAGCATTTCTTAAAGACCTTCAACTGGGTCTCCTTCGTGTAGCCGCTTATGATGAGGGAGATGAGCATGATATCGCCGCCGGGCCAGTCGTCTTTTCTGATGTCGCCGGGCTGCGTGGTTATTCGATCCGAGAGGCCTTCCTTCTCGACGATTTCCCTGGCTACTGTCAGCACGTTGGGGAAGTCCACGATGACGGACTTCAATCCGGGGTTGCTCTGGCAGGCCGCAATGGAGCAGGCGCCGGACCCCCCGGCCAGATCCACCATACTTTTGTAACCCGAGCAGTCGAATACTCTTGTGAGCATCCTGCCTCCGCCATGAGACGCCGAGTGCTGCCCCAGTATGAATACCCGCGCCTTCTCCGGGACGGCCATGAACTCAGCCCAGTTGTCGGACATGATGGCCCTGTTCTGCCTGATGAGTTCGTCCAGGCGGATAAAATCGGGCATCAGGCAGGCGCGCACCTGGTAACGATAGTAATCTCCGAAATAGCTGGGGCTGGACTTGACCAGGTATCTTTCGGACTCCGGAGTGCAGGAGTACTTACCATCTTTTCGCTCCAGAAGCTTCAGGGCCGTCAGCGCCACCAGCAACCTCTCGATGGGTCTGGCGTCCAGGTCGAGCGCTTCGGCTACCTGTTTTGCGGTGAGAGATTTTCCGGATATCTCGTCGAGCACGTTAAGCTCCAGAGCGGCGAGGAGCACGCAGGTGCCCATGTAGCCTGTGGCCAGTCTATGGATCAGGTTGGGGTCTGCCGGCCTGTTCTCTTGCACAGTTTTCCTCCTTGATAGAAGCTTACGCCGGTTAACATTCAAGAATATTCAGATGTTATTATATTCCCAGGAAAGGATAACAAAATGAAGGGGATAGAGCAATAGAATAAGGGACTCAGGGCTTTTTCTCGTTGTAAAGGCCGATTATGCGCTGATATAATGATTCGGCTTCTCGGCTTATACCGCCGATACCAGGGTTCTTACGGGTTCTCCATTAAAATAATACCAAAAAGTTGAAGGAGGAATGAGATGACTAAACCCCTTTTCGACCTGACAGATCAGGTGGCCATAATTACCGGCGGCGGCAAGGGCATCGGTAAAGCGCTGTCGCTCGGCTTTGCGGACGCCGGATGTCACCTGGCGGTCTGTGCGAGAGAACTTGAGCCGCTGGAGAAGACAGCTGAAGCCATCCGCGAGAAGGGCCGCAAGTCTCTGGCCATTTCCATGGACCATCGGAAACCCGAGGAAGTTCAGGCCATGGTGCAGAAGGTGGTGGACGAATTCGGCCGTATCGACATCCTGGTCAACAATGCTGGGGGCCAGGGCTTCCTGTGCGATATGGTGAACCTGAGCCCCGGCGGCTTTGAGGCCGTGATAAACGTCAACCTCAAGGGCGTTTTCAACTGCACCAAATACGTAGGCGAAGTTATGATCAAGCAGGGTGGAGGCAAGATCGTCAACATCACCTCTGTGGCCGGCCGCGACGGTACGCCCGGCAGCATCTACTATGGAACGGCCAAAGCGGCCATCACCAACTTTTCAATGGGTCTGGCCGCAGAATGGGCTCAGTACAACATCCGGGTGAACTGTGTGGGGCCCGGCCCGGTAAAGACCGAAAAGGCTATGGAGCTCACCTTCAGCTCGCCGGAGATAGTCAAGCGGGTAACCGACGGCGTTGCTCTGGCCAGGTTTGCAGAGCCGGAGGAGATTGTGGGACCGGTCATGTTCTTCGCTTCGGACGCATCCAGCTACGTCACCGGCCAGACGCTCTACGTTGACGGCGGACCAAAACGCCCCACCTTCGATTGATCATTCTGCAAAACAGGGGGCTGCGTGCTTCACCTAAGATGCAGCCCCTCACATCTATTTCCGGGAGCGATGTGCGTTACCGGCCGAACAGCTCTCGCCTGCGCTGATGGCAGGCGATATACTTCCCCACGGCATTGGCTGTTCTGCCAACGCTCAGGAAGACGGGAAGCCCGGCTTCGACGCCCATCTCCTGCGCCTTCATCACCGCCTCCCAGCGCCAGGCTTCGGGCGAATCGGAGAAGCTTACGGCGATGGCCATCGGTTTTCCGGTGAGCTCTGTGACCTCCATGAACGTCTTCATGGAGAACTCTATCCATTCCGCCCCCTCCCGCACGTCCAGCGCCCACTCCGGGCCGAGGTTGCCGATGAGCATATCGTACAGTTTGTGGGAGGCCATCATCATGCATATCTCTTGCACACCCGGGGCGGGACCCAGTATGGAGAAATCGATGGGGTTGTTGAACATGGGCCATACTCCGGGCACAATCTTCTTCAGCTTTTTCCTTATGTCCGGCGGCAGCGG
>CAYVLI010000026.1:0-14032 GCA_964452105.1 uncultured Nitrospinota bacterium | reverse complement strand
CAGCTAAAGACCTTAAGGCCCTGCTGCCAATGAACCTTGACCGGGATACCATCAAAAAACTCAAGCCTTAATGGGTGGGGTTATTTTGACGCTTACCCTTCTCCTACAATAGTACGAGTGATAATTGGAGCTCTCCTCTATATTATATCTAAGCATAGGAGAGCCGGTTATGAAGAATTTACGCTATTTAGAGACAGAGATTATTGGCGTTTTGAAGGCTCTTAAGAATGGGTGCCAGCTCAGGGATGTATGGCCGGGGCAGGGCATATCCGAAGTCACGGATGCCCACAGGTATGGCGGCTTCCGACATTAAGAGTCTTAAAGGACCTCAAGGAGGATAACCGTCGTTTAAAGCAGATGTACGCCTATCTGAGCCTTGATAACCGAGCGCTAAAGGATGTAAGAAGGCTAGGTCCCTCTTCAAAATCTAATTGCTTACAGCATTAGGATGTTGCAAAATCTTCCGTGGCAAGCTGTCGTTTAAGGGCCCTGGTTTTACATTAAATACCATCACTCCAAATGTTACTCCGGGAGCGCGGCAGGAAGAGAGAACTCAATCCGGGTAAGCTCATCGTCTTTACTGCCCATTCGCATAAGGGGTGACATCCCGTCTACCTCTCTATGGAATGTAAAGAGAAAAGTAAGCCTGCCGTGTGGTATATTGGCGTGCCTATCCGTGCCCGATTCAAAGAAGATAAAGGCGCGAGTCATGTCTCGGTTGCGGACTATTCTGAACTTCTTTCTGTTGTTAGTAAAGGGTGCAACGAGACGTGAGTTCAGGGCCTTTCCGCTTGAGTCTAAGAGAACAACAACTTCGCCAAGCGGGTTAAACTGCCAGCCTGTGGCATCGCCTTCTGGCGTAAGATAGAAATGCCTACACTCGCCTGCAGGCTCAGACCCTGCAGGCTCAGAGCCGGAGTGAATCCTGATTACAGTACCTGCCGGTGCCGCGCCAGCGTCGTTACCAAATGTGTAGTACTCTTTCAATTCTCTTTCTTCGGGGGCCGAGAGAGGCTTATGGGTTACAGTTAGTCCTGAGAGATCTGTTTTTTCGCGAAGAAGTATATCCACGTACTCGTCATTATATGATGTGGCTCCGCTGGAGCCTGCACCGATGCTGGCTTCTATTATCTTTGCGTCCGAGCGGGCCTCCTCGAGGATATGATTGTCTGCTTTTCGTTTTAGCGAGACCGTAACCCTCTTCCAGTCAATCGGCTCGGGGCTCTCCAACAGTAGGCCGTAAGACCGTGTCTCGTCATTAAGAATCGATATCTCTATCCTCTCCGGCAGACTTCTCGGCGCATTGAAGAAGATAGAGTGGATATCTTCATAGGCGATTGCCTCAAGATTCCGGGAATAATTGTCCGGGGCATGTGTCGTCCTCAAGGCAAAGGCGGCGAGGTGTGTATTCAGTGCGGCCTTTGAACCTGTGTCAAGGAGGTCTATGCCATCGGTTCCGTATAATTTATGGTGATCCCACGCGATGTCGTTAAAAGAATGAATGTGGTGGATAAAAGTCGCGTATTCAGATGTAATAAAGGAAAAGCTGAATACCTTGAAGTTTCCGCCGCAGAGATGCGCCCGATATAGCGAACGCGGTTCAAGAAGCAAGTCTTTTGAACCAGCATACATTGGTTCCGCGTCGCTTAAGTCTTTTTCATCCAATTCAACGCCGCATAGGCTCTCGTTTAAGACCATACGCCACTGCTTCTCTTCCCTTGTGCGCATCATAAGCGTGTTCTCGCTCCAGCGGTTTGTCAGTTCCACGGGGTTACCTTGGACATCAGCGACAGGTTCGTCATTATTATCGAAGAGCTTGATATTCAGATTAAGTCCTGCCATCAGGAACATTTCTTCCACATACCCTTTTTCTTCGTTAAAGAGTACGCCTATGTCGTAAGATCTGTATACTGGAGTCTGCGCTTCGTTGGAGACCGTAGCCGGAGGCACGGTCTCTTTTA
This sequence comes from uncultured Nitrospinota bacterium, assembly GCA_964452105.1. Taxonomy (GTDB): domain Bacteria; phylum JAUXIQ01; class JAUXIQ01; order JAUXIQ01; family JAUXIQ01; genus CAYVLI01. The sequence goes on along the minus strand of CAYVLI010000026.1, from coordinate 12,071 downwards.
TGTAGGCACTCAGATCACGAAGGGGGCCTTCGTAGGGATAGTGTTCGGTCTTAATCTGCGACGAATCTTCCGCCTCCGTCGTAACGGGCAGGTCATCTGGAGCCCAAGCTCCGGGGGGATTGCCCGTCTGGAAGTAGGAATGTTCTGAAAAACTCCTGGTAGTCCAATTGCCGGATTTCCTGAAGCTCGTTTCCGTTTCAACGGTAATTTTATAAAAACTGTTAGGCTCAAGGAGCGGATTATCGTGATTTTCCCACCATTCTTCTATAGTGCTTACGCGGTGCGAAAGAAGGCGCTCGTTATACTTAAGACGTTCCTCTTCTTCCTCGTCGATGGAGCATATCTTTAGGAGCTTAAAGTCGCCTTCTATCTGTATGCTATGGATGGAGCCTTTATCTGAAGCCACTTCTACAGGATTTTCAGTAGAGACTAAAAAGTCGCTCTTGAACAAAATGTTGTTTGAAGTATCGTAGGCAGTAAGTATCCCCTTGGAGCGTTTCGACAAATATAGTTTTGCCTCGGCTTTCTCCTCGGGTAGCATGATAGAGATACTGGAAGCTGAACGCCCTGCCTCAGTGTACTCGTAGCCAAGGGCCGCAATAAGGATCTCCGACCCTGTTACAGTTATAGAGCGTATATCCTTTCCCTCAAGATCAAGAGTCACCGCAATATTAGCCGCCCTGAGATGCTCCTTGAAAGCCACCTGATTGCCTTTGCCGTCAAAGGCTTCAAACTTCACACCTCCATTTTGGCATATTAAGCTGAGAATGACTTTGTCAGGGGCTTCATTGAAGTGGCGAAGAGGAAAGTTTATTGACGCCTTCTTGATGAGCGATTCACCGGACCAATTTATAGATATCATGCTTCTTTGCTGGTTGTTTTGCTCCTTGCTCCGTACTTCAAAGGGGAACACCTTTCCATCTGTGCTGATACCGGCTTTAAAGACGACATTATCTATGGCCAAGCTCTTCAGGTTGGTTGCATGACGCTGGCCCTGGATGTTAAGGAATGTTGGTTTTGCGGGCTTTTTGCTCCAGCTCGATGTGATTGCTTTTGTGGTACCCGCCCAGGGGGCATTGTGGCTTACGACGGTAATAGTCTTGGCAGGTGCTAAGAAAAGGCAGTCATCACGGACCAGGAAGTAATGATAACTGTCCTTAACGTTCAGCTCCTCAAAGTCCACACATTCGAAGCCTGGTCTTACATCTACGTTGCAGGGATATCCACGCCATCCGTCAGGGTCGAGGACTGTGCCGAGCCATGAGCTGTTGCTATCAAGCTGTCTTGTTAAATCGAATGGCGTATAGGCCCTCAGAAGCAGTTTCATGTTTTTTGGAGAGTCCCCCTCAACTACCTGCCATTTACCTTTTACCTCCGAAGGGGCCACTTCGACCCAGGTGCTCGGTCCGTCTTTACGCCTGTGATGGAGGGAGATCTTCTTGAGGGTATACTTGAATTCGTACTTGCCAGCCTTCTCTGGCGAAGGCGTACCAGCGGTAGTTTCGGCGCCAACCAAGGGCTCGTCCTTGACAGGCTTGGCAAAGCTTAGAGACACCATCACATCGGCAGGTACTATCGGGGACCCTGTTAATTTATCTGAAGGCTCTGTTGAATTGAAACCGCCTTCAAAGCCGTCTCCCTCAGTATCGTAGTCAGGGTACTTTACCAGTTCCCATGTCTCGCTTACCTTGGGATGCTCTATGCCTATCTTTGCCAGCGGCAGAGGGACATCCGGCACCCCGTCGCTTTGCCACTTCAGCTTGATAGTGGCCTTTGGGTCGGGAAGAGGCCACGGGAGGTTCAGCTTTACCTTAAACTTGGCCTTCAATAGAAATGGCTTGGGGGTACGTGCTTCCAATAGCGCCACAACTGTCAAGCCCAGGCCAACTCCAAAGGCCCTGAGCTGAACGTCTCCGTGAAGCACCAGCTTGCCGTAGGCCTGAATCGGCATCCGGTTAAGGCCAAGGGCGCCTTCTATCCATGCCTCCAGCTTAACGCTGAGGGGTCCGAACTTCCAGTTCTTCTTGTAGCCTATCCAGAAGCCCATAAGAACGCCCTTGTTGTCTATCATAAAGTAGGCGTTGGCTTTGAATATCTTTAATATATCGGCCCTTATCCTCTTGGCCTCAGGGGTGTCCTTGCCAAGATACAGATGCCATGCGGCGGGGTTGTTGAAGTTAAAGTAGGCCTCGGCGAGTGCGGAAATATCTATCACCTCGCCCCCATCAGGGAATTTATAGCGTGCCTGAATGTTCAAGAGGAATGTGCCGGCCTTTGCGTCAAGCACCGCAAGCATCCTGAATATGGCGTCATCTTCCAGCTTTTGTCTGGACTGCAGGAACTGGGCCTTGCCTTCAATCAAAATCATAGGACCGGGAATCAAGATAACCAGAAGGACTTTTCCTGCAAAAGTAAAGCCGGAGTCAGCAGTACCGAGCGTAATGCCGGCCCCAAGCGCCAGAGAGTCTCTCGAATCCGTCCACTTCGTCGCAGAGGTAATACCAACTTCGTCTCTGAGGTAGTAGCCGTTAGACCCGTCGTCGTTTTCAAACCAGGCTTCATTATCGCGCTTGTCAGGCAATACGTTATAGCCGAAGAGACCGGCCATCCCGTATAAAGAGGCGCCGCTCTGGGCGAGCGGTATGCCTACGGGGAGTTCTACACCCATAAAGAGGTAGAAGAAGTTATAGGGTGGCGCGAGGCTGTTCCTTCCGGCCATGAACTGTACGTCAAGCATAAGGCCGTCAAGGGGATATATGAGCATCTTGACGCCGCCCTTGATACCTTTCTTGTGGGGTTCGTTTATAAAGTAGACCTCACCGGCGAACTTCATGACGTTTTCAACTTCAAAGGCGACCTTTATGCCGCTTATCTCAAACCTTACGTCGAGGTCACCCGTTACAGGCGAGCCCTTCCAGAGAATTTTGAGCCCATCCACGCCGCCCTTCATCGGTAGGCCCTCTACGATCTGAATGCCGCCGGAGAGCCCTATACAGCGATAACCCGAGTCGTCGGTGCCGAAGCCTATCCTTGTAAGCTCCACCTTGAAGCCATAGAAAGTAAAGGCCTTCTGCCGGGGTATCTCTATCCAGCCGCCTTCTATCTTCACCTTGCCGTTGCTGTCAATACTGAGGGCCTTGACCTCTACCTCCGGCCAGTCCATGCCTCCGAAGAGGGGCTTTATGTTTCCCCCGAGCGCTATGGTGAAGACGCCGTCCTTCTTCTCGAAGGCGATGTTCTTGAGGGTAAGTTCCATGAGTTCTTCCTTACGAAAAACAAAGAGGCCGTCGCTCGTGGATGCGGGAACAGGCACCCCGGCCGGGAGTACCTGGTCGGCGGCGAGGGCCACTGTAAAATCCCCGCTGTTTGTAAGGCCTATTTCGCAGAGGACCGGCTGGTCGAAGAAGGGGAGGATAAGGACACCCTTTATGGTACCTTTAACGAGGGTGTTCTGCTTAAATTCTATTCCAACCTCCCTGAGTGCAAATGGTATGCCGAAGAGCTCGCCTGCACCGTTACCTGTAAAGGCCGTGCCTTCTGCGTTAAGTTGCGGCTCCCATATGCCTGAAACCGAGCCTGAGATGCCGCCGGAACCGATAAAAAAATCTTCTAACTGGACGTCGTCGGGCAGGGCAACAGACAGGCCTTCGGGCAAGTGTATCGTAGCGCTTTCAATATAAATGCCGCGAGCAGTAGGGGAGATGGAGGGGATGCTGTCCGCGGCCTGCCGGGAAAAGACAAAGGTGATGTTTTCGGCCTCTACTACTACACCTGAGTCGCCGATCATAACCGGTTTAAGATCGATTGAAGGAGCGCCCGCGGCAAAGCCGAAGTCGATGTTGCCTGCAGTGTCAGCAGACAGGGAAAGGCCATCGAGGTCTATCTGATAATAAGGCTCCACGCCATCGCTCGCCTCTATTGGTACGAATTTGTCCCCCTCTTTTTTAACCGGTTTGAGCAGGTCTGTTTTGAACCTTATGCCGGGGCTGATGCTCGGCAGTTCCAAGCGACCCGAGCCGTCACTGACCGTAATAATAGCCTGCACTTCCGTAAAGCCGCTATCGGCATTAAATACGAATTCTACGGAGTCGACTAGCGGCAATCCAAATTTGATCTCACCTGTTATGAGAAGCGTAATATCAAAAATAAATTCTGGAACGCTCAGGTCCTTATCAAATATATACTCTTTTATTCCAACATTATAGAGGGTCTGTTTTCCGCCGGGTAGCGAGTACAGGAATTCCGGGAATTCCCATAAATAGGCTATCGGCACAAATGGTGTATTGAAAACACTCATCGAAAGAACTCCGGTTTGATAAACAGATTAATTTTCGTATTTAAATGTAGTCCCATCAATTTGAGCCGTGAAATCGGCATCGGTGTCCCCGATATCGACACCATTGTCAATGTCCACAAGACGCATCTTCTGAGACGATGCCTCGTGCGCAGTATTTCCTGTAATATTTAGGTTAAAGTCCTCGATTTCGATTTCCAGGTCTCTAACACCGAGCTCATTGCCGCGCAAGACATATATGCCTCCGCCCTTACCATGCGCAGTATTTGTTGCGGTGTTATTCTTGACCTCAGCCCCATCCTTTATCAGTAGTCTGCTCTTGTCGAAATCAAAGACCTCCGTCAGTATAGCCTGCCACATCCCCGGCAGCTTCTGGGCCAGTACGTCACCTTCATCAGTCGTTTCCGAAAAGATACCCCCTCCGGCCCAGTTCGTACATATGTTGTTATTTATTTGGGCTGAACCGTAGGGAGTGGCGTAGACTTCACAACCAACATTTCTAAGAGACAAGCCACCACCACCAGGTCCTTTAGTCCCGCCCTGACAGGTATTACTATAGATGATATTATTCTTGAGAACGATATCCGAGCCCATCGTTGCGCGCACTCCCCCTCCTCCTCCTCCGTGGGCCTCATTATTCGATACGGTGTTGCCGGTGAATACGGTGCGAGAGAGCACGGATGCATAAATACCCCCGCCGTCGTCTTGAGCATCGTTATGCTCTACCGTATTATTATTGAAGTATGCATAGTTATTCCTTGCCAACTCAATATGGTCTTCATCGAAGAAGTTCCACTTTACGGTTCCGATTGCGGCCTTCAGCACAACAGAGATAAGGGTTTTCTTTTCACTGTCTGAAGTAACAATTGACGGAAGGTTGGCAATTGAGCTAAAATTCGCCCTCAGCAGGAACTCCGAAATATCAAGCACTCCCATGCCTCTCAGATAGTCTATGATTCCATCCAGTATATCCGAGATGCGAAGGTCCCTTGAGACTTTGTCCGGGATGGATACCTCCAGAGCAATGCCGCCACCGTCGCGTCTCCCAGATGTATTGGGCCCGTTGTGCGAGATGACGCAGTCCTCAACCGTAGGCCACCCGTAACCCACTACAGCAATGCCACCGCCTCTGCCACCGACCGTATTGTCTTTTACAAGACATTTTCTGATATAACCGTTGCTCCACCCGAAGCAGACACCGGCGCCGAATGATTGTCCGCCCAGGGCCCAGTTGGAAATGCTGAGAGGCATACCCGTTGATACGATGTACCCCCTGAGAATAGTCAGAAAGGTTTTTTTTGTACTGTCTGAAAGGCTTGCTATCAGGGCGTCCAGCTTCGTCAGGAAGTTGGTGCTACCTGCGCTTGATATGGAGGTGGTATTGTTTCTGATACAGCACCTTTCTATCAGTACCCTGTCGCTATCAAGTATCGCCACTCCGGCACCGCCTATCGCAGTAGGTACTGTCGCGGAACTCGTGCTTCCTCCCTCAATTGTAAGGTGACAAATCGCTACCGGCAGATTTCCTGAACTGGCTATGCGAAAGACTCTCCCGCTTCCGCCATGCGGGCGGATACGGGGAAATGAGCTGGGACTAAACCCCGCCGCCGTGGGGTCGTGATGTACCAGACCGGTCACAGTAAGCGGCTTGTCTATGATTATCTCGCCTTCGGTGTATACGCTCGTATCTGCAATCAGCACAGTATCGTAGTCGGACGCGTACTGGATGGCCTCCTTCAGGTCTCTGGCAGGCTTTGTCGGGTCGGTGAAATAATCCACCGCCGGCCCTCCATGGGCCGCCGCAGTGACCGTTGCGGCAGACGTTTCCTCGACGTAGCGAATATGCCCGCCGCTCCAGAGCGGCCATGTCACCTGCTGGAGGAGCTCCGCGAGGCTATGAGAACTAAGCGAGTGAAAGAATTCCGGAAAGGTTGCAAGGAAGGAACTGAGGTTTATGTCCAGGTGCTCCGGCCCCCAACTCGTTTGTCGGCCGCGCACCACATATGTTCTAACCCTATCGTCTGTAGTCCCTGCAATCGTTACAAGCGGAGAACCGGCCTTTATTGGCAACTGTGTGTCGTTGGTCAGGAGGTCCTCAACCATTGAGCCCCAGGAAGCAAAGTTCGTCAGCCAGGAGACGTTCTGAGCAAGAAGGGTCCTTTTCAAATCATCGGTGTTGATGCCCTCGTATACGACCTCATCGGGAGTGAAAAACCAGAGGGGCTTGGTATGCCTGACAGCATTGGACAGCACTGGGTCGATAATGCGTAACGTAAGAATTTTAGTTGCCTTATCATAGCTTAGGGAACCGGTGAACATTGCCTTCAGGTCGCACAAGCTTGAAGATACTGGAGCAGTCAGCTTCCAACCTCTGCAGAAGGTGGTTGCCGGGTCGGATGGAGCGCCATCAAACCCCATTACCCTGAGGTCAGGGCTGGCAACGGATGGGTCAGAGCCGAAGGGAATCGCAACGTGGGTGTCACTGATGCACGATTGATAATTATTTGAGAACATGAATGGATCTGGATTCATTTAGTGCCCCTGTATTTGCGTTGAAGCTACGGCAGTTGAGTTTCGCCAGACATGGTTTTATAGCCCCCAGGTGAGCGTCCAATAACATAAAACGTTCCAGCGGCGTCCGACGGGGGCAGGTCCAGCTCTACGGAAAAGTACCAGCGTATGCTCACCTGGTCATATGTGCCGGAGAGCCAGCCCGTAAGCGGCCTCTCTTTGCCTATCGCCATATTTTTCTTCATGATCAGGCATTCCTGTGTTTGATTGCAGTACCATGACAGGGAAAGTTTTCCTGCCGCACTGTTGTATGTGGCGTTGTCCCACTCAGGAGCGTCGGGCGGGGTGAGCTCAGCCGCAGTAGCATCAAACTTCTGCGACGGGCGCGATTTTAAACCGTCAACGCCTATAGCCACAAGGCGGTAGAAGTACTTTTTGCCGGGTACAACGGGGGTGTCCGTGTATTGATGCTCGAACGCCGGGGCATGCTTCATGAGACGCATCTTCCGGCAGTCACCGGCCTTTAGCTCGTCTTCGGCCCTGTAGATAAGGTAGCCGACGATACCGGCCCCGGGCCTCTGCGCCCACTCAAGCGTTATCGACCTGTCGCCGCCGGTTATTTTTGCTATGGACGGTGCGACTGGCGGCGTGGTCTGCGGTATGCTGACCGGCAGGGTCGAGTCGTAGAAGGGCGACATATTTCCGATTTCGTCTACGGCCCTCAGGCGGTAGAAGTATCTGTTGGGTGAGCGTCCGTCGAGGGTGGCGTCAACATAGAGGAGCTTTGTGCCATCTGGCGTATATGGCGGTTCACCCGGGATACGGCGGTCTGCGTAGGCAGGGTCGTCGGGGCTAAGGGGGGCTTCGTTCAGTTTGCTAAAGGCCGCTTCATTGCCGGGCAGAGAGGCGAGCGCCTTCATCATATTATTATTAAATGCTCCATAGTCGGGCTCGGCGGCCTTGAAGTTATCCTTCTCAGCGTTACTCAGGGCGATGCCGAGGTCATTGAGGACAGCCTGATAAAAGGCGGAGTCGCGGCCTGTGGCGGGATTACTCCTCAAGTTCCTGTCAGTCATTATCAGAGTCTCATCCATCGCACGGTATACTGAATATTTGATGTTCAAGCCAGGGCCGGGTTTAGGCCAACGATAGGCAAAGGACGATTTTCCGTAGAAGTCTGCCGCTGTTGCCAGAAGGTCTCCGGCATCGGAAAATTCCTCCTTTGCCGGCGGAGTTCGATAGACGCTCATAACTGCCGCCGGAGAAGACACGCTCCCTGCGCCTTCGTCTGTAAGAGTGCCTACAGATACCTGCCCGTAACGAGTCTTGTTGCTTGCATTTGATTCAAAGGAGCTGAAAGGAAAATACTTCTTGTAGACTTCCTTGAAAGGATCGATTACGCCTTCGCTCGTCACCGGAGCGCCCCACTCAGCCGGGTCGGTATATTCTTTTGCGGCTCCTCCATCTGATTCGAGCCTTGTTACGGGAAGGGTAAATTCAACACCCGCTTTCGGAGGGATATCTGACGGCGGCAGGTTGAGATACTCCGGCGGGCGGCGTACTGTAAAAGTTGTATTGGTTCCGGCTGAATTAGCGATTATCTTGTAAGTATATCTGCTACCCTGTCTAAGCCACTCGTCTGTGAGGCTGTTGAGAGCAAGGTCCAGTGTTATGTCGGTCTCTATCTCAAAGTTGTCCCTGACGGTCCGCACCGCCGTAGCCGTACCGCGTATGAGGTTTAGCCAGCCTTCCTTGAAGTGGATGTTAAAGCGTCGTGCATTCGGCGACTGCTCTCTGAGCCCTTTGGTCCACTTCCAGCTAACTACAAGTGCGCTCGTGCCGCGGGTTGCAAGCCATTCCTTGTCCTCTGCAGAGATGTTAGGGTCTGAGAATGTATTTTCTGCCGCATTATATGTATTTATATCAATAAACTTAGCCATTACGTCCATGGGAGGCGCAGGCAGTGGCGGATAGAGACTCACTTTCTCGGGCGCGGAAAAATCGCTTCGCCTCCCGAAAATATCTACTGAGCATATCCTGTAGAAGTAATCCCCTTTTTCATCAACTGAGTCCTTGAAGTACTGGCGGTCTTCTACCACGGCGCCGGAGCAATCTTTTTGTTTTGTCGGCTGACCGTCTTCAGCGGCGATCCCGTCTATCTCTTCAGCCACTTCTTTGTCTACCGGTACGACATGTACGGGGTTATCTCCCGTAATCAGAACGATATCTCCCCTGGGGTCTGTCCTCTCCACAAGGTATCCGATGGGAGCGCCTGCATTGAGGCCGATTTCCTCGTCGCCCACAAGGTTCCATCTGAGTCCGACTCTGAACCTGTTCTGTACCTCCACACAGTCGTCGCCTATCTCAGTAACCGACCCAAGCAGACAAGTCGCCTTCAGACCAGTCGGTGTCGCCAGTTTTTGTTCCGGCTTTTTTATGACTCCGCAGATAATAGCCTTTCTATCACCGAACTCAAGGTACTCCCTGTCATGGTGGACACGGAGTATTACGATTCCCTTGCCTTCAAGGCGTACTCCCCGGAGGTCTTCCGCGTGTACGCTTAAGACGCCTTCCCGGGCCAGGAGTACACTGACGTCGAGGACAGTACCTGTTGATGAAAAGGCAGTTAGACTGGCCCGGGGGCCTTCCTGGGAGATGAATACCTGGACTTCCTTCACCATGCGAGAGAAGAAGATCACGAAGGGACTTGTAGACGGATAGCTGAGGCCCAACCCTTTTTCGACCCTTCCAAAGCCGGAAGTGTATTTTAAAATCTTGGGATTAAGGCCAGCGAAGATGCAACGGTCCTTGTAGAAGAAATTAGGCATCTCCTGCCCGGCCTCGAGGTCTTCAAAAGTGGTCACTCCATCCAGTTTCCATAGTGATCTCGGCTTGGCCGGCCAGCTCGCCTCTACTTTATAGTCGTAGTACTTACCGTCTTCAGCGGTACTGTCAATCCAGTAGAGGCCGAGCATCTTTGCTATCTCTGAATTTTCGCTCTGCAAAAGAAGAAGCTCATATGGGGATACGTCGAGAGAGGGAGAATCTTCATCGTCAAGGCATGCGGGCTCGCTATCATATACAAGGGAGTTCCAGCCTACAGGCACGGTTACTCCCTCGCCCCGCATACTCTCCATAACATCTTTGAGGTCGTTAAAGTTATCGCCCTTGAAGCCGCATATGTTCTCACGTCCAAGTCTGCAGGCGGCAATGGCCCAATCCGCATCGCACTCTTTCAGGCATGCTTTGCGAATCCTTTCCGTGTACTGCTTTTCCCGGCTTATTTTATCTGTCTGTTTAATTGGAAGGCCGAACCCGCATGAGCCGTTAATCGGCCCTTCCCACGGGTTTGCACCCTCGTCTTCGCAAACCCAGTAGCAAATTTTTGCAAGCCTGATGCCCTTGCCTTCAAGAATAAGCTTATCTGCTATGAAGGACTCAATGGTGATCTTCCTTACGTCTGAATTTTTAGAGACTACTTTCTGAGTACTGATAAGCCTTCGTCCGGATATTGAGGATATGTGGAAGTTAGTATCACGGCTGACAAGAAACTCCAGCTCTATACGCGGAGTTCGCATGGAAAAGCCCGCCTCTATCTTTCTGGAATTGGTCATATCCAGATACTTGATTCGCGTGGACTTGCCAACGACTCGTTCTCTTACCTTAAAATGATTAGCTTTTGATTTGAGAGTTATTTTAGGCTTTCTACGGTGATTGGACGTAGCATATTTAAATGGCAACAGTACTTCGGTGTGGTTTATCTCGGAAAAGTTGATACATATTCTGTTGGCAGGATCACTCTCTCTTCTGTAAAGCCTGAACCCTTCTGCAGGAAAACCGAGCTTGTGGTGAAAGGACCATCTCAGATGAATGCCCTCTTTTATGAAATGGCTGCCTGCAGTGGCGTGAGTGATTATAGATAGCTGTGGCTTATCTTGCAAAACTCCCTCCAAATAAGGAGTGTATTAAAATATCATTCCAAAGATTGGCAAGTAGGTATTTTTAACCTATGGCTGAATGTATGTCAAGCATTGGGGCGCAGGTTCTTAAAAGAAGTGAAGAATCCTTTGGAATGGCACGATGTTGAGGTTAGCAAAAATGATGAACATTTTGGAGAAAAACTGTGAAGGCCTTTTTTGAGGGCGAGCTTATACCTCTGCAAGATGAAGATAGCAGGTAGCAGAAGATCAAAACACAGTAACTGCGCGGGCCACTACAGCCTATGAGCTTGTGAAAACAACAACGGCATAGAGAGGTTTGCGGAGGGTACGGAAGTTGAATGTTCTGCTTTCTCAAGGAGGGCTATACCGTAAAGTCAACACTCTTTGTTTACAATATCTGCAAACCTGTTATTAAAAAATAATGAAAAGTCACTTTTCTCCCGAGCTCATCTGGATAATTTCTCCTTGACATAGTTTAGAAACCATGCAACTATACAATTAAGATATGATTGACTTCGCAAAGGGCGCTATTCTAAGTATTGGGGGGAGGAGATGATATGAAGGAGCTTTTCAAGATGCAGGCCAAGGTATGCAAGACGCTGGCAAGTCCTGTGAGGATGGAGATAATCTACGCCCTGAAGAGCGGCGAGAGGACGGTGACGGAGTTGGTCGAGGCCACGGGACTTACGAAGTCCAATATCTCACAGCACCTTGCCGTGCTTAAAAATGCCGATATGCTACGATTCCGAAGAGAGGGAGTAAATATCTTCTACTCTATCTCAAGCCCAAAGATAGTGGAGGCATGCAGGCTCATGAGGGAGGTGCTGATGGAACAGCTCTCGGAGAAGCAGAAACTCATGGACAGGTTTGAGAAGGGGATAAAGGAGGGATAATTCCCTTGAGACCAAATTTCTGAGGTTTTTAGCCGTTAAACATCGCGGAGGTAAAAATTATGGGTGTAGAAAGATATCTAAGACTAATCGCAGGTCTGTTTGTCCTTATCAGCCTTGCCCTTGCCCGGGTTCATTCCGAGTACTGGCTTATCTTTACGGCCTTTGCGGGGCTGAACCTCCTGCAGTCCGGTTTTACGGACTGGTGTCCCATGAAGAGCCTCCTGAAGTATATTCTCGGCAGGAAACACTGCTCCGCGCATAGGCACGGCGAATCCTGCCAAGGGGCTTTGTCTTTGAAGTAAATAAGCACTCCCGGCTTCTTGCCCATAAGCCCGAGGCCTTTATCTCTTACATGAGGCATTGTAATGATACTCCATAAGATAGTTAAAAAATCGCTCGATCACCCCAGGGCCGTAGTCATTATCTACGCCC
>CAYVLI010000025.1:11046-14877 GCA_964452105.1 uncultured Nitrospinota bacterium | reverse complement strand
GGCCGTTGACCACAAGGCCGTACTTGGGCTCTTTATCCTCGATGCTGTGCCCGCCTATGATATGGATGCCCGCCTCATGCGCCTTGTCGCTTCCCCCTTTAAGAATCTGGTTCATGACCTCCAGAGGCAGGTCGTTAACGGGGAAAGCCACTATGTTCAGGGCGAATATGGGAGTTGCGCCCATGGCATAAATATCGCTCAAAGAATTCGCCGCTGCCACCGAACCGAAGACATACGGGTCATCCACCACGGGAGTAAAGAAATCTACCGTCTGCACAAGAGCGGTCTTTTCATCCAGCTTATAAACCGCCGCATCGTCGGCGGTGTTCGAACCGATAATCACCCGCGGGTCGGTAACTGGAGGTAAACCCTTTAATACCTGCGCCAGGTCCCTGGCGCCTATCTTGCAAGCTCAACCGCCGCCGTGGGTAAGCTGGGTGAGCCTTACGCTCTCTTTCACCTTTTCTTCCACCTGGAAACCCTCTCTATTAACGGACTATGAAACCTTCACTTTAAATATATACAGAATGAGCGCACTAATAGCATATTCTAAATCCAGGGTCAATACCATAAGACGAAAAGGACGGCCGACAGGCCGCCCCTTATGAGGTATTCATGTGGGTCCGGCACTTGTGATGGACGCCTACATCGGCTCCGTCTGGGTCACGGGTATGACGGATACCAGTACTTCGTTTACCACCTTCTCCGTCTCCTCGAGAGACATGGCCAGCGATTCGGCCATCTGTTTTTCGTCCTCGCTGTTCACCATGCCCTTGAGGGTCACGACTCCGGGATCTTCCACTATCACGGTTACGTATCTCGCTTCCACCCTCTTGTCGGTGAACAGCATGGCATCCACCTTCCTGGCCAGCGCCAGCTTCTGCATAAGGCCCAAGGCCTCCTCGCTCTCCCACTGCATACGGTCGGAAGTTGCGATTCCTTCGATTAACCGGGCGGCTTCTTCTCTCGCCACATGGCCCGTATTTAACACCAGATCGTATTTAACCGCATCCATCCAGTCAGCTTCGAATAAATGTTTGATGAAGCCTGCCCTGTTATTGTCGCTTGAATGGACCAGGGAAGCAGCTTCGTCTGAAGATAGGCCAAGCTGTTCCGCTACCCGGCCTATGCGTATGGCCTCAGGCGCCACGACTTTTACGCGCAGGATTCCTGGCAGGTCTTTTAGTATGAGGCAGGCGCCGCCTCCGACGAGCACGGAATTCCCGTTTTTGGCGAACTGGAAGATGATGGATCGGAGCAGTCTCTTATACAGCGAGATGCGGTCTCTGAAAATGCGGTCTCTGAGACTCGGTTTCTTTTCGTCTAACTTTTCGAGGTCGCCGCGCTGGAGTCCTAACCGTTCTGCTTCCCCGTATATATTCTCCCTGTCAACGTAAGAATAACCGAGGGAACGGGCTGCATCCCCTGCAATCTCATCACCCCATGCCCCCATCTGGCGCGAAACAGCGATAACAGCCATTCTCCATATCCTCCCTGTTTTAAAAGATATAGCTTTCAGGGGGTTTTGAAAAGGAGAACAATTTTAAATTTTTGTGTGTGCTAAAAGAGTGCTAATTTCTGCCAATCTGTTAATAGCAGCGTGCTGAGAGCCCGCTAAACTTGCCCAGAGCTGTCGGATGCTAAGAACCGACAGCTCAGAAGTATCTTTATGTCTGGGAGTTCTTAACGTTTGACCAGGGCAACACCGGCATTGTCCAATCCGGAATAGCTTTCCCGATATGCAAACCTTCGTCTCGCCAGGAAGAGAATGGCTACGAGAATTATGCTCTCCCCCAGAAACGCCAGAAATAGCCAGAACAGTTTAATGCTGTTGTTCTGGACTATTTCAGACCGCTCCATGGATTTGTTCTGGAGGAGGAAAATCTCTCTGTTGAACCTGTTGGCCATATTCTTCATGTCGCCGCGCAGGCTCTCTATCTCACCCATTATCGCAGCGTTGTTCATCGAGGGGCCGGCTGCCGTTGAAGCCGAAGCAACTTTTACATCGGAAGAAACAGCGGCCGCAGTTTTAACTTCCGGCTTCACGGTGGTTTTCTCAACCGCATCACTAATGATTACCGCTTCTTCGGCCCTGGCCGAGGCCGCTTTCGGAGGTGCTTCTTTCGATACCTTTTCAACAACGGTTACAGCACCGAGAGTTACCGGCTCTATAACCTTTTCCACCATGGCGGTCTTGATAGTGTCTTCATGCGCCCTGCTTATCTTCTGCCATTTTTCCCATTGGCTGACCATGACGTATCGGGCTTCTCTTGCGTCGATCATGCCCATATCCTGTTCCAGAGAGGCAATCTTCAGTACGGCTCCCTTCTTGAGACCATGAAGGTTTCCGGCCACAAAGTCCGACTCGTTGTTCAGCCAGACCGCCACGATGGCTCTGTATAAATCTGAACCGCGGTATCCCAGGTCCATCGCTATGTTAGACAGGGTCTCACCAGCTTTAACAGGACCGTATATGCCCGAGGGGGCCTTTTCTTTGGCGAGGCCCACCACTCTGGAAATCCCCTGCCCCATTTTCAGGCTGTACCGTTTGAGCATCGTGCCCCCGTTTAAAACTGCTCGGAGAATGACGTTCATATTTGCACTCTCCACCACTTCATCGGTGTAAAGGAGCGCTTTTATGCCTCCTTCCCTCAACAGGGTGACCCGAATTTTATCTATCTCTTTCGGCATGGTTTCACCCACCAGGGAATAGTCCCGGCTGTTTCCCACAGCCACCACGAGGTCATCCACATTTTCCATGGATTCAAGCTCGATGGGAACCTCCGCCCGGAATTTTTCACCCGGTTTGCTTTTCACACTAATCGGCCCTAAAGAAAGGGCCATAATAACGTGAGATTGAACGAAAAAGAAAAGAACGGTCAGCGACAACACTGTTGTGATTTTACTTCTTAAACGCATATTAACTCCCTCCTGTTTAAGGATAGATTTCATATATAAGTGTTATCGATAATTCATCCTTATTTTATTAGCTCTAATTTTAAGCAGGGTGGACATAAACTCTTTATAGTTTCTAACATAAGTTTATTATTTTGTCAATGCTAAATAGCGCCTTACTCTACCCGAAACATGAAAGGATCGACTTTGAGTCTATTTCCTGCTCTAACGTCAACTTGCCAAACACAATTTTTTGTGACAGTATTATGTATTAAACAGAAACATCTCTTATCAATCTGATCGGAACTGAAATTAAATTAAAGCGAATTTCATATACCCGGATATGGAGGGGACAATGAACCTGCAAAACTGGTACGATGTGAAAGAGATAGCAAAGAATATCTACATGATCACTGAAGGATTGAGATACATGAGCTATCTGTTAACTGGGAGTAAGCAAGCTCTGCTCATCGACACCGGCACTGGCATCGGTGATATGAAAAAGCTGGTGCAAAGTATTACCAGCCTCGATACGGTGGTGGCTTTGACCCACGGGCACTGGGACCACGTGGGAGGGACCAACGGATTCCAGAGGGCAGGCATTCATCCCCTGGACAGGGGCTTGGCCACGGCCGAACCACATCCCCTTATGCATGAAAGGGCAAAAGTTTTCATTACAGGGTGGGCGGATATCGGCAACCTGTTCCCGCCCAACTTTTCAGCCGAGGATTTCAGTCTCAAACCCTGTCGCATCACCCATGAGCTCAACCACGGAGATACCATCGACCTGGGCGATACCAGAGTTAAGGTTTATCATACACCGGGCCACTCTCCGGGAAGCATCTCCCTCCTGGATGAAGCGAGCGGCATCCTGTTCGTAGGCGATACCGTCAAACCCCGCGAGCCGCAGTACGCCCACCTGCCCGGCTCAGACCT
>CAYVLI010000025.1:6479-10946 GCA_964452105.1 uncultured Nitrospinota bacterium | reverse complement strand
GGAACCATGGGTTCGAATCCCGGAGCGTCCGTTGCGAAGAGGATTTTGTCCGGGCCCGTGGCGTCGATCAGTTCCCTCAGAATGCGGCAAAAACGCTCGTAATCCGCAGCGGCATGGAACTGCCACATGGCCAGGTCGCCGAATAGCCTGTCTTTCATGGCCGCCAGCACAAGCCAATCCTGCCACTTCCAGTTATTCATGTGAGCGGCTATAATTTTCAGTTCCGGGAAATCCACCGCCAGGTTATCCAGATAGATGGGCTGTGAGTATTTATTGCGGTATGGCGGATTGAGTTGTCCGGTGTGGGTGAGCAGGGGAAGACCATAGTCCTGGGCGACCTCCAGCACGGCGTAGGACTCCTCGCCGTCGGGGTAGAAGCCAAGGTCGGGATGGTACTTTACCCCTTTCATTCCAAACTCCTCCACATATTTCCTGAGAAGTTGCGGTGCGTTCCCGCGCCTGGGATCCACCCCGGCGAAAGGCACAAGTTTATCCGGATGGCGGCCGGCTATTTCGGCGATGGTCTTGTTCCATCCTACTATGGCCTTTTCCTGAGAGTAGGGGCCTTCGATGTTGTCCACAGCACACACCACCACTACGTCGATTCCGTTGTCATCCATCCACCTGAGTAACTGCTCGCCTTCGGGGTCCACCAGAGTGTCCACCACCTGCCGGCGTATTTTGTCCGGGGAGACCCGGACGCCCATTTTGGCGGACAGGTCGGCCAGCCAGTTGACCCTCCACTCTATGGCTTCCTCTGTGAGACCGGTATCGTCCGTGCGAAGATGGTAATGAGCGTCTATAATCATACCGTTTCCCCCCTCCCGCTTCGTAATCAGTAAGGTTTGTATTCCTTGCCTATGCGTTCGCGGGCGACGACTATCTTCTGTATCTGCGCAGTGCCGTCCCCTATCTCAAGCCCGATGACGTCTCGTAAACGCTGCTCCAGAGGAAACTCGTCGGTGTAGCCGTAGTGACCGTGCAGAAGCAGCATATCGTGGATCACTTCTACCGAGAGCCTGGGGCCCCACCACTTGCACATGGCCGCTTCGGCCGTATGCGGCAGGTCGTTGTCCTTAAGCCACAACGTCCGATAGCACTGCCACCGCGCGGCGTCTATCTTCGTCAGCGCTTCAGCTATGGGGAAAGAAACCCCTTCGAAGCGGGCGATGGGTTTCCCGAAGGCCTGCCGTTCTTTAACGTATTGTATGGTATCTTCCACGGACTGGGCGGCGACTCCGAGGCACATAAGCCCGATGACGGCCCTGGTATAGTCGAAGCCCATCATCACCTGGACGAACCCCGTCCCTTCGGTGCTCATGAGGTGATCTACCGGTATGCGCACGTTGTCGAAGAAGACGGAGCCCCGGCCCACGGCGTGATGGCCCATGTCGTTGAACTTGGTGGTGGTGATGCCCTGAAGATTGAGGGGAACCAAAAATGCGCTCACGCCGCGATGCCGCTCCTCCTCGGAACCGGTGCGGGCGAAGAGAATTATGGCGTCGGCCACCGTGCACATGGAGATGGAGGTCTTCTCCCCATTCAGGACGTACTCATCGCCGTCCCTGGCCGCCTTGAGTTTTATCGCCGCAGCGTCCGACCCGGCTGAGGGTTCCGTAAGCCCCAGAGCGACAACCGATTCCCCGCTGGCTATGCGCGGCAGCCACTCCTGTTTAAGCCTGTCCACGGCAAATTCGTTTATGAGGTCCCCAAGCAGACCCCCCAGCATGATGGAATAGCCGCAGCTCAGGTCTCCCCGGGCAACCTCCTCGGCGGCTATGCCGCTGGTCACGCGATCCAATCCGCCTCCGCCATACTCCGCTGGAATGCGCACTCCGGGCATGCCCAACTCCCCCATTTTCCTGAAAATATCTTTGGGGTATTCATGGGTCTTATCCCATTGCGGTGACATGGGACGAATCTCGCGCTGGACGAAGTCGCGGATGGTCCTGCGGAAAAGCTCCTGCTCCTCGGTGAAGCCGAAATCTATCATCTACTCCCTCCCCTCTGATATATTTTATTTCCTTCTTGATGAAGGTATTAATTGTTCAATCCGATAGGGGGACGAGCTTCAAACCCGCCCCTTGTGTTTTAGCTGTAAGGGCGATCCTCGTGATCGCCCTATTTGCCGTTATCTTTTTTGGGCGAATACAAAATTCGCCTCTGCCCTCCCTCCCGAGTTGTCATGCTGAGCGAAGTGAAGCATCTCGTAAGAGATAAAGATAACGGTAAGATAAAAGAGATTCTTCGCTACGCTCAGAATGACAGCAACTATACTTTGAATTGCTTTGATAAGGCCGCACAGGATTTTCTCAGCGTTCAACTGAAGTAGGGGCGGGTTTCAAACCCGTCCATCCACTTATTCATGCAAGCATTCTTTCAACCGTTCTCCCCGGACAAGTCCGGGGGTTCGTAACAGTAATGACCCTCCCACCCATAAATGGGTGGGTATCTATGCCGCTGCTTAAAAACAAAGCATCTCATAAGAGTGTTAATCAATCTTCACCGAGACCCATCATCTTGCCTATGATGCGCTTCATTATCTCCGTGCTGCCGCCACCGAAGGTGTTGACCCGGACGTCCTGGTAGAGGCGTGCGATCTCGTACTCCTCCATGAAGCCGTAGCCGCCGTGGAGCTGGGTGCATTGGTAGGCCACCTTATTGGTCAGCTCTGCGATGTACCACTTGGCCATGGAGACTTTCCTGGTTATGTCCTCGCCCGACAGGTATTCCTCCAGCAGCGCATAGGAGAAGGTACTGGCCATCTCTATCTCCGTGGCCATTTCCACTATCTTGAAGGTGTTGTGCTGGAAGGAGCAGATGGGCCGGCCGAAGGCCGTGCGCGTCTTGGTGTAGTCGATGGTTATATCGAGCATTCTTTTTAGAAGCCCTATGTATGCCACCACCACTATGAGGCGCTCCTGCTGCAGGTTCTTCATCATGGGCTTGAAGCCGTCGCCCTCGTTCCCCAGCAGGTTGGAAGCGGGCACGCGGCAGTCCTCGAAGAATAGCTCCGCCGTGTCCGAATCGTGGAGGCCCATCTTCTGCAGCTTGCGATTCTTTATGAAACCGGGCGTTCCTGCCTCGACCACTATAAGGGAAACACCTTTGTAAGCGGGTTCGGCTTTGGTGTCGGTCTTGCAGGCCAGAACTATGAGGTCGCAGTTATAGCCGTTGGTGATGAAGGTCTTCTGACCGTTGATAACGTAATCGTCGCCGTCGCGCACGGCGTTGGTCTTTATGGCCGCAAGATCGGAGCCGGCGCCGGGTTCGCTCATCCCGATGGCGGTTATGTATTCGCCGGTGCAGCATTTGGGAAGCCACCTCTCCTTTTGTTCCGCGGTGCCCAGCATATCGATGTAAGGCATGGCTATATCGTTATGCACGCTGAACCCAGTACACAGGCCGAAGGAACCGGCGCGGCAGAGCTCTTCCGCAACGATCACGGAGTAAGAGAAGTCCAGTCCTGCGCCGCCATACTGCTCATCCAGGCAGAACCCCACGAAACCCTGATCCCCCATCTTGCGCCATACGTCACGAGGGATGTTCGCTTTTTCGCGCCACTCCAGGGCATAGGGGGCAACTTCTCTTTCGCACAAGCGGCGCACGGCGTTCCTGAAGAGCTGGTGCTGTTCACCGAAAATTTCTATAGGCATTCCCTTGTCCTTTCATCGTTTCTGCCACACGGGGGCCTGTCTGAAACCTGCCCCTACCCTGCTTCATTCAGGCATTCCTTCAGTCCTGTCCCAATCCCATCATCTTGCCTATGATGCGCTTCATTATCTCCGTGCTGCCGGCGGCAATGCTCCTCATGCGCACGTCCTGATAGGCTCTGGCGATCTCATATTCCTCCATGTAGCCGTAACCGCCGTGCAGTTGCGTGCAGTCGTAGGCGACGCGGTTCAGCAGTTCGGAGTTATACCACTTGGCCATGGAGACTTTCTTGGTAATGTCCAGCCCTGCGAGGTGGTCTTCAATCAGGGCGTAGGTAAACGTTTTAGCCATCTCTATCTCGGTAGCCATCTCCACTATCTTGAAGGTGTTGTGCTGGAAGGAGCAGATGGGACGTCCGAAGGCCGTGCGCATCTTCGTATAATCGAGGGTGAGCTCCAGCAGGTGCTCCGCCGTGCAGATTCCACCCACGCAGGCGACCAGCCGCTCCTGCTGCAGGTTCTTCATCATGGGTTTGAATCCGTCGCCCTCGTTTCCGAGCAGGTTGTAAGCGGGCACGCGGCAGTCGTCGAAGAAAAGCTCCGCGGTGTCCGAATCGTGGAGGCCTATCTTGTCCAGCTTGCGATTCTTTATGAAGCCTGGAGTACCGTCTTCCACAACTATAAGCGATACGCCTTTGTAGGCGGGCACCGCTTTGGGGTCCGTCTTGCAGGCCAGCACGATGAGGTCGCACTGGTAACCGTTGGTGATGAAGGTCTTCTGGCCGTTTATCACGTAGTCGTCGCCGTCGCGGAC
>CAYVLI010000025.1:0-6379 GCA_964452105.1 uncultured Nitrospinota bacterium | reverse complement strand
GGCATGGTGATATCGTTGTGCACGCTGAAGCCTGCGTTGAAGCCCGTGGAGCCGGCCCGGCAGAGTTCCTCAGCCATAATCACCGAATAGGAGAAGTCCAGCCCTGCTCCGCCGTACTGCTCCTCGAGCCAGTAGCCTATGAACCCCTGGTCGCCCAGCTTGCGCCAGATTTCTCTGGGGACATTCCCCTGTTTGCGCCATTCCTCAGCATGGGGAGCGATTTCATTTTCGCAGAGTCGGCGCACCGAGTTCCTGAACAGGTCGTGTTGCTCTTCAAAAATTTGAATGGGCATGCTTTAGTCCTTTCACTCATTAGCTTTCAACATAAAAGTATACCATTCATCCCCAAACTAAAGTGCGGGGTTTTCTGGTATGTTTTATAAATCTATAGGGGCACGGCGCGCCGTGCCCCTACCTGATATTACTTTCAACTCATCCACAACAAGCCGGATGGGGCGGCTGTATCTATAACTGTTAGTGGAACGATGCGGCAAGTTCCCTGGGTATGTGCTCGGGGGGGCGCACCAGATCGAAATCTATGGACCCGTTCGGACAGCGTATAACGCAGGCGCCGCATCCCATGCATTTTTCGGCGGAAACGAAGGCCCTGTCCTCTCCATCGACTTCACGCATTTCTATGGCCTCGAAAGCGCAAAAATCCAGGCACTGCTCGCAGCCTATGCACCTGTCATCATCAACCCTGGCCTCCCACCTGCTGGGGGCCCACCATTTGGAATAGGATACTCCATGCTCCCTGAGCGGATGGATGGCTATGCAACAACAGGGACAGCAGTTGCACATTATGAACAGTTTAGTCCCCTCATAGTTAAGCCAGTTGTGGATGATACCGTCTTCCTCCATCTTGAGAAAGAAGTCCATCGCCTTCTCTTTGGTTATCTCCTTCGCCGTCCCGCGGGTTATGCAGTTGTCTGCGGCCTTTCCGAAGACGATACAGTGTCCGTCGGTGGTGGTGTGGCATGCGTCATCCAGGGTCCTCTTGGTCTTCCTGCATGTGCAGCCCGCCTCGGCAATCCTGGTCTGAGCGTTTATCAGCTCCTTGAGGTTCTCGCTGGGCAACAGTTGCGGATGGTCCTTTACCAGCTTGTAGGGAGGGAGCACACGTATGATCGGCGCTTCGAAGTTTGCGGCCCTTTCGGCTATATTCCTGTCCATATCGGCCCGTCGGAAATCCCACAGCAATTTATACAGAGCGGGCTCCGCCTGAGGGTCGGTGGAGAGCCTGGAACCCACGGCGTCGTGAAGCTCACCCACGGTGCCGGCAAAGCGGCACTTCTCCATGGTGTACCTGTTCTTCGGGAATGCCACTCCCCTGCGATACATGTCGTAGATATCTGACATCGCCACCGCCTGGTCCATGCCGAGCTTTTCAGCTAAATCATCGGGGTTGCCCGGCATGGCCGCCGCCAGGTCCGCCTGGCGCGGGGACATGAGATATTCCAGCAGCGCCCTGAGTGAGCTCGACTCAGGGAAACCCAGCTTCTCCATGAGAATACCATAAGAATCCATATCGCTCATCTTCTTCCCTCCTAATGCATTAAAATCCAGTAGCAGGCAGGGGTTTGCATTCGTGTATGTATATTACCATTTCACCTCATCATTTCAACCACTAAAACCTCCTGAATATATGGAAGCTTCCTCCCTTCGGTATGTTACTCACGATAATATGGAAAGTCGGCAACGATATACGGAAAAAACCTCTCGTCATGCTCCTGCTCGCTGGAGAGGGGGTAACCATGTACCTTCCGGGTGCCAAGTTCGAAAATGAAAAACTTTGACATCCAGTCGAGGGTGGCATAAAATAAAAAGCGCCTATCGCACCTCAGTCAATTCCACCGAACTTTGGGACAACCCCCGGAGCTCAAGTCAAAAAAGCGTGTAAATATGTTTCAGGTTACCCTCCAAAAGGTGGAACCATGAACCATAAAAAGACCCCTTTTTCTGCTCTCCTGATGGTAACTCTCCTCTTCGGCTTTCCATGGAGTTCTGCGGCAGCAACCTGGACCATAGAAACCGTGGACAGTACGGTCGATGTCGGCCTTTATACTTCGATAGCCTTAGACGCGTCAGGCAACGTGCACATCAGCTATTATGATGGTGATAACCTTGACCTCAAGTATGCCACCAACTCCTCCGGCTCATGGCTAACTCAAACCATAGCCTCGGCTGGCAATGTCGGCTCGCAGACTTCCATCGCTGTAGACGAATCCGGCCACGTCCATATCAGCTATCGAGACTCAACTAACCAAAACCTCAGGTATGCCACCAATTCCTCCGGCTCATGGCTAACTCAAATCGTACACTGGGCGGGTTCAAACGCCTCCATCGCTGTAGACGAATCTGGCCGCGCACATATCAGCTTTTATTATAGTCCTGGCGGTGACCTTATGTATGCCACCAACTCCTCAGGCTCATGGCAAACTGAAACCGTGGATACCGGTGGGCAACATGGTGCCGTCGGTGAATATACCTCTATCGCTTTAGATGCGTTAGGCTATGTGCATATTAGTTATTATGATATTATTAACCGTACCCTTAAATATGCCACCAACTCCTCAGGCTCATGGCTAACTCAAACCGTGGACAGCACGGGCGATGTCGGCGGCCTTTATACTTCCATAGCCTTAGACGCGTCAAGCAATGTGCATATCAGCTATAATTCTCCTAATGGTAACAACAGTACCCTCAAATATGCCACCAACTCCTCCGGTTCGTGGCAAACTCAAACCATAGACAATACTGGAGCCGTCGGCTATTTTAGTTCTATCGCTGTAGACGCGTCAGGTAAGGTACATATCAGCTATCATGCTGGCTATGGCATCTATGACCTTAAATATGCAACCAACTCCTCCGGCTCATGGCAAACTGAAACCGTGGACAGCGCAGGATCTATAGGCCATTATACCTCTTTCGCCATAGATGAGTCTGGTCGCGCGCATATCAGCTATTATGATGCTACTAACGGCAACCTCAAGTATGCCACTAAAGTAGGGCCTGTTCTGGTCATTTCCAAAGAAGCTCCCTCTATTGTGGGAAGAGGGGGTAACTTGTCTTATAAAATCACTTATTCAAATGAGGGAGGCAGCAATGCAACAGGGGTGGTAATAACTGATAGTGTCCCAACTGATACTACCTTTGTCTCTGCTACGGATGGTGGCACGGTGAGTGGGGGCGTGGTCACCTGGAATATTGGAACAGTGATTGCCGCCAAAACAGGTCAGGTCAGTTTCACCGTCAGCGTAAGTGATTTTCTAAACCGGGGAGATACTGTCAACAACATCACCTATAATATTGGCAGTGATCAGACTGGACCAGTTACGGGACCCCCAATAACAACCATTGTCGTCATTCTCCCTATAGCCAATGCTGGAGGGCCGTATAACTGCACTGAAGGGCAGCAGATACAACTCGATGGCTCTAACTCAACAGACGATGGCATAATACAGAGTTACGAGTGGGATTTGGATAACGATGGGCTATATGACGACGCAATAGGAGCGACAACAACGTATGCCTGCATAGATGATGGAACATTCACCGTGGGTCTCAAGGTAACCGATGATGATGGTGCATCGGGGATGGATACGTCTACCATTACGGTGGCTAACGCGGTGCCAGTCGTTGATGCGGGAGTAAACCGAGTCGCAAACGAGGGGGACGCGGTTAGTCTCGGCCCTGCCATATTCTTCGATGCTGGGACCGTTGATACCCACACTGCGACAATAGATTGGGGAGACGGCACGGTAGAACAGGGGCAGGTAGATCAGACCAATCATACAATATCAGGTAGCCATGTTTATGCAGATAATGGAATTCATACGGTAATGGTATCCGTGACAGACAATGACGGCGCGTCAGGAAGCGATACATTCATAGTAACAGTGAACAATGTGGCCCCCATAATTAATGTAGGTGTAGATCAAACCGTAACAGAAGGTGAAGTATTCAACATTTCTGGAACATTCAGCGATAGAGGGAGCGCGGATACCCATACCGCACAGATAGACTGGGGCGATAGCACTGTAGAAGTTGGATCAGTAAACCAAATCAATGGAAGGGTTACCAGCAGCCATATATACACAAACAATGGGACTTATACAATTTCAGTTACTGTGACTGATGACGACGGCGCTTCAGACAGTGACACCCTAATAATAACTGTCAGCAATGCGGCTCCAATGGTTGATGCAGGAGCAGACCAAACAGCTAACGAAGGTGATACTGTCGGCTTTTCAGCTACCTTCACAGATGCGGGCAGCGCCGATACACATACAGCGACAATTGACTGGGATGACGGCTCTCCTATAGAAACCGGCACTGTAAACGAAACAAACGGCTCAGGCACCGTAACAGGCGATCATATCTATGCCGACAATGGAACTTATACCGTTCACGTGACGGTCGCCGATGATGATGGGGCTTCAAGCAGTGACACCTTAATGGTATCGGTGAATAACGTAGCTCCAATAGTTGAAGCAGGGCCAGACCAAATGATAAATGAGGGGGATACTGTTCGCCTTCCTCCTGCTACATTCACAGATGCCGGTAGCGGGGATACCCATACCGCTTCGATAGATTGGGGCGACGGCACAGTGGGCATCGGATTAGTGGGTCAAGCTGCCGATACTATATTCGGAAGTCATGTCTACTCCGTTAGTGGGGGATTTACAGTAACCGTAACGGTAACTGTTACCGATAACGATGGAGCATCGGACAGTGACACTTTCATAGTGACCAGTTGTACAGCTGGGGATGCAGACGGTGATTCCATGGTCGATATTTTAGATATGATCAAGACCCTAAGATTGACGTTAGGGATGGATGAATTACCCTTTAGCCTCTGTGCCGTTGATCTCGATAATAACGGGATAATAAACATCCTCGATGTAATTCACACCATGAGGATATTGTTAAACCTGTAGCCCCCGGAAAAGCTCGATAAGTATGGCCTGGCAAGAAGTAAAAGAATTCTTCTCATGACACCCTGAACTCCTCATCATTTCAACCACTAAAACCTCCTGAATATATGGGAGCTTTCTCCCTTCGGCATGTTACTCTCGGCAATAGGGAGGGCCAGCGGTATAAAAAGAAGCCTGTCTTTTGTCTTGAAAATGGAGAGAGGCTTATATCATCTATGTCTTTATCTTTTCAACTCTGTTCACCATATGTTTAAAGAGGATCCTGAAAAAGCCTGCTCTCTGTCATTCCCCGGCTCGACCGGGGAATCCAGGCAGGGTGCAAGCCACTGAGAATACTGTATTCCCGCTTTCGCGGGAATGACACCAGACACTAAACGTAAAAACGAAACAGTATCATACAGGACTTTTTTAGGACTCACTTAAAGCCATCCCAAAAAATGCTTGCTTACTACCACTGACTTCCACTATCTTCTCATTGTAGAGAAGGCTCAATCAGGAGAGGGGAAAAAAGATCATCCAAATGAAGAAGCAGTATTCTACAGGACTTATTCAAAGTGAACCCTGAAAAAGTAGATATTCCGGGGTTTTCACGATTACCTGAAATTTCCTGGATTCCTCAAGCCCCCTGTAGGAGCGGCATCTTGCCGCGATTTTTCGCGCCTGGAAGGCGCTCCTACAGTTTTTGTTTTACTACAACCACTTTTTCAAGACACACTCAAAATACGTTTCCAGATGAACTCATAGATAAGAGGGGAAAGTGAGATGGCAGGACCCGAAAATCAAGGGGAACGGAGCGCGCTGTCTCCTGAGGCGCTAAAAATTGTGGCCCGGGACGTTGCCGGAATAAATATGACCGATGAAGAACTCGGCCTGTGCGCAAACCGGCTGGACGGGCTACTCTCGGCCCTTCGCGAGCTTGAAAACTTAGACCTCGGCGAGCTGGAGCCCCTCTATACTATCCTCTTGCCGGAGGAGAAGTGAGATGGATCTTAAAGAGCATACGATCTCGACGCTGTCGGAGCTGATAAAAAATAAGGAAGTCTCCCCGGTGGAGGTAGTGGAAGCAGCGTTAAGCCGAATAGAAGAGATAGACGGACGCACCAGAGCATTCGTCACCGTCTGCCAACAGGAAGCACGTCGATCAGCCGCAGAAGCGGAAAAAGAAATCGGGGCGGGAAACTATCGAGGTCCTCTCCACGGCATCCCCCTGGGAATAAAGGACATCTACTACACCCGGGGAGTCCTTACCACCGGCGGCTCCAGAGTGTTAAAGGACTTCATACCCGACTACGACGCCACCACCGTAAAAAAGCTCAAAGCCGCAGGCGCTGTGATAATGGGAAAAACCAACACCCATGAGTTCGCCTTCGGCGTAGTCACGCCTCCTACAAGGAACCCCTGGGACCTGGAGCGAATCCCAGGCGGCTCGAGCGGGGGCACCG
>CAYVLI010000024.1:9534-14963 GCA_964452105.1 uncultured Nitrospinota bacterium | reverse complement strand
TAACATCCGCCCGCGAAGGGGCCAACGTGGTCATAGCCGAGATAGACACCACACAAGGTGAAAAAGTGGCTAAAGAGGCCGACGAAATGAAAGCGGGCGGTAAGACCATTGTTGTACAGTGTGACGTCACCAGCCTGGACAGCGTTAACGCCATGCTGCAAAAAGTGATAGACGAGTTCGGGCGCGTGCACGTGCTGGTGAACAACGTTGGATGGGATCATCTAATGCTATTCACTGAGACTACGCCCGACTTCTGGGATAAGGTCATCAACATCAATTACAAGGGCGTGCTAAATTGCACCAAGGCCATACTCCCTCACTTCATCGACAACAAGGGCGGCGTCATCACCAGCATGAGTTCAGACGCCAGCCGCATGGGCGAGTTCCGCGAGGCGGTTTACGGCGGCTGCAAGGCCGCAATCAACAGCTTCATGAAGACCATCGGCCGGGAAAACGGAAAATTCAGCGTACGCTGCAACGCCATCTGCCCGGGAGTGACCATTCCCTCCAGCTCGGAAGACGTGGGCGAGAGGAGCATGTGGGCTGACAGGCAGCTTGGCTTCACCGACGACCAACTGGAGAAAATAAAGAGAGCCTATCCATTACGCAAAATCGGGACACCCCAGGACATCGCCAACGCAGTGGTGTTCATATCCTCCGATGCGGTCGCGGGAAACATTACCGGCCAGGTATTGAGTGTCAGCGGCGGTTACAGCATGGTGGGATAAGGAATAATCATGGGGGAACCTTTTTGGAAAAAGGTTCCCCCATAACCCCTTCCCAAAACTTTTATACAAGTCAAAACAAAAGAGTCATTCATGACGCATGAATCGGATTACTCTGCGCTGGACCGGCCTGAAATACTCTCCTTCATCTTCTATCCCAGAAAGGATTTTCCGAGAACCCACGACACCCCCAATGTATCCGATGTAGTACTGCCGGTCGGTGAGGGGGTGGAAATATGCTGCAGATTCTATACCATCGACAAAGGCTCGCCCACCATACTCTATTTTCACGGCAACGGAGAGACCGTGGGCGATCACGACGATCTGGCTCCCCTCTATAATCGCATAGGGGTAAATTTCTTTGTGGCGGATTACAGAGGATACGGTTTGAGCACGGGCGCCCCTACGATCTCGTCAATGTACAGGGACGCTCATACCATATACCAGTCTTTGACGCACCTGCTGAAGCACAAGGGTTACCCCGGGAATCTTTACCTCATGGGGCGCTCGCTGGGCAGCGCCTCGGTGGTGGAACTTGCCTATCATTACCAGGAGCATATAAAAGGACTGATTATAGAAAGCGGTTTCGCTGACGCCGACAGGTTGATGCAGATGGCTGGTCTCTTCGTTGAAGACGTGCCCATGGATGGTTTCGCGAAATTTTCCAATATAGACAAGATATCGACCATCCGCATACCCACGCTGATCATTCACGGCGAGCAAGACTCGCTGTTGCCTTTAGACCATGGGAAGGCTCTTTACGAGCAGAGTGCCTCTTCCCTGAAGAAACTGCTCATTATCCCGGGCGCCGACCACAATGACATTCTTTACAGAGGGATGGAGAACTATTTCAGGGCCATAAAAGAACTTATCAACCTTGACTAAAACGGATAAAGGGGAGGGGGAAATGTCCATACTTTTCGAGCCCATTAACATAGGCGGAATAGAGATTCCCAACAGGTTCGTCAGGTCGGCGACCCACGACGGGTTTTCCACCGTGGACGGGGTAATCACGGACGAATCGGTTGCCTTCATCGAGGATCTGGCAAAGGGCGGCGTAGGCCTGATAGTAGTCGGCTTCGCTTACGTAACCCCGACCGGGCAGGCCGTTCCGAACCAGAACGCCATCTACGATGACCGCTTTATAGCGAAGATGAAGCAGGTGACTGAAGCGGTGCACAACTACGATTCGAAGGTGATCCTTCAGATAGGAGATTCCGGCTCGCAGTCCGCCGTGGCGGCGCAGAGGGGCATCAGACCGCTTGCACCATCGGGGAGGAAAAGGCAGTGGGCATCCTTCGAGGGCAGCGAAGAGGTTACCCACACCGAAAAGGGCTCGCCGGAATACAAGATGAAGACCACCGCCATGGAACCCCTCGAGATGACCGAAGAGCAGATAGAAAGGACCATCAACGCTTATGGCGAGGCGGCCCGGAGGGTGCGGGAGGCAGGTTTCGACGGAGTGCAGTTCCACGGCGGCCACGGCTATCTCATCTCGGAGTTCGCCTCCCCGGCCACCAACAGCAGGACGGATGGATGGGGCGGCCCCCTGGAGAACCGAATGCGCTTCATCCTCTCATGTTATAAATCGGTGAGAAAAACGGTGGGCGAGGACTATCCGGTCATGATCAAGCTCGGGGTCGAGGATCAGATCGAGGGAGGGCTCAAGTTAGCCGAAGGTGTGGAGATGGCCAGGGCGCTCGCTGAAACGGGCATGGATGCCATCGAAGTCTCCGAGGGTGTCGAACAGGAACCGGGGCACCATATCAGGACAGGCGTGGACACCCGCGAGAAGGAGGCTTACTACCTGGATTGGGCCAGGGAAGTGAGGAAGGAGGTCAAGATTCCTCTCTTCCTGGTGGGGGGCAACAGGAGCTTCGACATCATGGAGAGCATAGTGGAGGGAGGTACCGCAGACTGCATCTCTCTATGCCGCGCTTTGATAAGGGAACCACACCTGATAGAGAGGTTTCGCAAGGGGGACAGGGAGATAGCCAAATGCATCTCATGCAACGGATGCCTGGTGAGGTTGCAGCAGGGCCGTCTGGAGTGCATCTTCGAGGATTAAAAACAGATACAGCGCGGTGCAGGAGCCAGTGATGGCCTGGACCTGTCCGCACTCCACCCTCCCGGACGAAACGGCGGATTCGATGGTGGACTCCTTGAGCCATGATGGACCCGCTCCCTTCCCATGCCCGCCGTTAGCTCGTTTTCTTCATACCGTGGAAGAGTTCGCTTCCGGCGCCTGGATAAATCCTGCGCTCTTTTTCGGGAGTGGCTTCTTTTACCGGTGGCCACTTGCCGGGTTGTGGTTCGACGCCTTCCCTGGTCACCGCCGAAGGAGCCGAATCGGCCATCCGAGGATTTTTGTGGATATCGAGCCCTTCCACGTTCCAGCTGAACTCGATGGGTATGCCGTTGGGGTCGTGGGCGTAGATGGAGTGAATGAAGCCGTGGTCGATGACCTCAGATACGTCGAAACCGGCAGCAGAGAGTTTGTCCTTGAGCTCCCATAGACCATCTTCCGTCTCCACGCCGAAGGAGACGTGGTCGAATATGAAGGGGCCCTCCACGGGGCGGCCATGTTCCTTTTTCGTAACAGGTTTTACATCGGACCACTCGAAGAAGGCTATCAGGTCTGTTTCCGAGATCTGAAAGAAATAGTGTCGATAGCCCGGTTTCCCGATGCCCGCCGCCAACCTCATTCCCAGCAGGTCCCTCCAGAAGCGGATGGTGGCATCCATGTCGCCGGTGGCCATGGCCAGGTGATTGATTCCATTGAGTTTTATCATGATTATCTCTCTCCCGCCGAAGAAATTTTAATCGCTGGGGCTTGTTTTCCTACACTATTTATATCTATGACGGGGTGGGAGATAAGTCAAACTGAAGCGGTTATCCGGCTTCTCAGGCCGGTGATTATATCGACCGCCTGGTATTCCGATTCGCGGGCATCTTCATACTAATTAGCCTGGTCATGTCGCAACTGCACCATTTCTACTGGCTCTTTTTTACGGTTTTCGTGGGAGCCAACATGCTTCAGTCACCCATATACCTTCCGGGTACCGGGGGCGATTTCTTTTTTTCAGATGCTGCCTATTCATACAGCGCCCCTGCCACGCAGCATGTTTGGTCGGTCTGGATTCCCGCCTCCGCGGGAATGACAGATGGGGAGCGGGAATGACAGATGGGGAGCGAAGATGACCTGAGGATACCCGCCCTTTTAAGGGTGGGAGTATCACTCATCACGCAGAATGCGTGAGACGAACCCCCGGATTCATCCGGGGGATTCTTTTTTTTGGGGTAACTCATGCTTTTTTTGCTTGACAAAGGAGGTATATATCTGGTCGAATAATATAGTATTCAATTGAATAATTTAGGATAGTGTTATTGGTCGCGTGAATCGATTAAGGATAGGGCTATGGGCAGTGTGAATCGGCGATTTAAAGATACCGTTTACGAACAGTTCGCTCGCATAGGGAAGGCGTTTTCGAGCCCCAGGCGGCTGGAGCTCCTGGATTTGCTTTGCCAGGGGGAGCGGACGGTGGAGGTTTTAGCCAGGGAGGCGGGATTGACCGTTGCCAATGCTTCTCGGCATTTGCAAGTTTTGCGTGGTGCACGCCTGGTGGAAGCAGAGAAGGCGGGGCTGTTTGTCACCTATCGTCTTGCCGACGAGGGGGTGGGGGAATTTTTCCTGGCGTTGCGGGAGCTTGCCGAGGCAAGGCTGTCGGACCTGGAGCAGATTACGCGGGTTTTCCTTGAGGGACGGGAAGAGTTAGATGCTGTTGACCGGCATACGCTGCTCACGCTTGCCCGTGAGGGGGCAGTTACTGTCCTGGATGTGCGGCCTGTGGAGGAGTATCGTGCAGGTCACATCCCGGGGGCGGTTTCTATCCCTTTGAAGGAGCTGGAGAGCCGTCTCTCGGAGCTGCCCGGGAATCAGGAGATTGTGGCCTATTGCCGGGGGCCTTACTGTGTTCTGGCCGTACAGGCTGTGGAGCTGCTTCGAACCAGGGGTTTCCGTGTCAAGAGGTTGACGGACGGGGTTTTAGACTGGCGCGCACGAGGGTTGCCTGTGGCGTATGGGAACGGCTCAGGCGGTTGAGCGGGAAGGGAGCACATGGTAAGAGCAAACGGTTATGAGCTGCCCGGGGAATACTATTATGACAGAAAAGAGCATCTTTGGGCGAGGATTGAAGATGGGAGGATGAGAATCGGCCTGGACATGCTGGCGCAGAAATCGGCTGGCGGCGTGAAGCATATACGGTTTAAAGCCGTGGGCGCGGTGGTGGCCAAGAAAAGGGTGTTCGGAAGTATCGAGGCCGGGAAATATGTGGGACCTTTGCGGGCACCCGTGGGGGGGACGATTCTTGAGGTGAACCTGAAAGCTGTTGAGAATCCCGGGATAATCAATGAGGACCCGTACGGAGAAGGGTGGTTTGTCGTCCTCGATCCGTCAGACCTGAAGGGAGAACTGGCCGAGTTAGTGCACGGAGATGACGAGGTATTAGCCTGGCTTGAAAGAGAAATCGCAGATTACAGAGAAAAAGGATTACTGAGAGAAGAGAAAGAGGACTGAACGAGGGAGGGAAAGATGAAGATTACATTGGACGTTTTCCGTAATGACCCACCAGGCCAAAGGTGAACTACACTCAGCAAAAATGCCCTGGAGGTGGCATCGGAAGAGAAAGGTGAAATAGAGGTAAG
>CAYVLI010000024.1:8301-9434 GCA_964452105.1 uncultured Nitrospinota bacterium | reverse complement strand
TTTGGGTGGGATATCGGATAATCTGGAAATAGCGATGGACCCTTATGATTCGCTCGTTGACCTCCTCATGGAAAAATGGGACAAGGCCATTACTATTTAAGGAGACGGAACGATGAGTAAAAGCCTGACGATTCTGCTCAACAGGGGCCCTTTCGTCTCAGAATATGCGGACATGGCTTTAGACCTTGCTCTGAAGGCCAGAGAGAAAGGATACAATGTAAACTTGTATCTATATGTTGATGGGGTCTGGGCTCCGCACGTTAAGCAGAAAAAAGACTATGCAAATGTAGGCGACAAGCTTCGAAAAGCTCTGGAGAATGGGGTTAACATCAAGTCCTGTGCCAGGTGCGCGGAAGCAAGGGATGCGCTGGAGGAAGATATTATTGAAGGGATTCCATTGGTGGGTCTCTTTGATTTTATCGATTGGCTTAAGGAGTCTGACAAGGCCATAACTTTCACAGGCTAAGGGGAGAGGAAACCATGGAAGAGAAAAAAGAAGAGGTACAGTGTGAAACCGGCGAATGCGTCATAGACCTGTCTAAATTAACAGGAAGAAAAAAGGGTGAGAGATTATCACCCGATGGGGGCATCCTGATCATCCTGGCCCGGGGCACTTACGGACATTTCGATGACGGCTACAGCGCTGTACAGGCGGCAAACGCCGCCCTGGCCGTGGAGGAAGATGCCGCCATCCTTTTGATTGACGACGGCGTCTGCTTCGGCGTGAAGGGACAGGACACCAAGGGGATAGACCTGATTAATAACACATCTTTCATTACGGATCTCCTGGATGTGGGCGGTAGGGTACTGGCCCTCAGGCCTTCACTGGAGAAAAGAGGCCTGACCGAACAAGATTTAATAGAAGGAATAGAGGTGGTGGAAAATTCCAGGTGCGTTCGGGAGATACTGGACTATAAAGTCTCCCTTACCTTTTAAACAACTTCAGAGGATAGCGTCGCTGTTATTACGCACGGTCAGCGGGGAAAACTCATCCAGTCTCCTGTAAAAGAGGGGAGCCACGCTATGGACTACGATGTCTCTATAGACTGCCTGGGCATGAAGTGTCCCAGGCCAATAACAGAAATGTTCAAAAGGATGCGCAAGATGGAGGTCAACCAGGTCATCGAGGTTTT
>CAYVLI010000024.1:0-8201 GCA_964452105.1 uncultured Nitrospinota bacterium | reverse complement strand
GCCTCGGGTATGGAAGTGGTCATGCTCTTCACCTGCTTCGGTGTCAATATACTTAAGAAGCCCAACGTCGGGTATAAGGGAGACGATTTCAGGAATAAGATGATGAACTTCATGACCCGTGGCGGGATGGACAAGATTAATCCATCCAAGATGAGCATGTTGGGTATGGGGCGCTCGATGATGAAGAAGCTGATGAAAAAGAAGAACATGCAGTCCATCCCCGAGCTGCTGGCCGAGGCAAAAGAACTGGGGGTGAAGATATGGGTGTGCGATAATCCGATGCACATGATGGGACTACAGAAGGAGGATCTCATAGATGAGGTAGATGAAATCGTGGGTGTCTTTTCATATATCAAGGAAGCTTCAGAGTCAGAGATTACCTTGTCGCTATAACGAATTTTCTTCGAGTAACTTATTCGAGTATCCCTATCTTCGAATAGGAGACGCTTAAATGGCTAAAGGTATCGTTAAAAACCCTATCGATCATCCTGTAATCACCATCGTTATTGTCCTGATTGCCTCTTTTCTTTTCGCCACGCAGTTCCCCAAGATGAAGGTGGATACCGACCCGGAAAACATGCTGGATAAGAATGAATACGTCAGGGTGTTCCACAACAAGGTCAAAGAGGACTTCAATATACACGACAAATTAGTCCTTGGGATAGTTAATGAGAAAGGAGCCTTCAATCCGGGAACTCTTAAAAAGACGGCTGAGATTATAGACCGCATTCTTCAGATAAAGGGGGTTGAGAGGGCGGATTTCATCAGCCCGACAACGACCAATAACGTAACCACAGAAAACGGGACAATGGTTGTGGACCGACTGATGGCGAGGGTGCCCGGAACCCAGGAGGAAGCCGATAAACTCTTTCGGGCAGCCAGAGATAATCCTCTTTTCGCAGAGAAACTGGTTTCCAGCGACGGGAAGGCCATCGCCATATATATCCCCATAGTAAGCAAGGATCTAAGTTATAAAATTTCTCAGAAGATTGAAAAAATTCTCTCCGAGTATCAGGGAGATGAGAAATACTATATCGCCGGCCTGCCCGTGGCCGAGGATACTTTCGGCGTGGAGATGTTCAAGCAGATGGGTATGTCCGCCCCCATGGCCATGCTCATTATCTTCATCGTAATGCTCATATTTTTCAAGAGACTGACCCTCGTCATTCCACCGCTGTTCATGGCCATGTTCAGCGTGTTCTGGGCCATGGGTTTACTCATAGGGATGGGGTTCAGCGTCCACATCATGAGCTCCATGATCCCCATATTCCTCATGCCCATAGCGGTGGTTGACAGCGTGCATATTCTCAGCCAGTTTCACGATCGATACCCTCAATACAGGGATCGCAAACAGACTCTTCTCAAGGTCATGGATGAGCTTTTTAAGCCCATGCTTTTTACATCTCTGACCTCGGCCGTCGGCTTCGCTTCTTTGGCCCTGGCGCCTATCCCGCCGGTGCGCGTCTTCGGCCTCTTCGTGGCCTTCGGAATCATGGCCGCATGGCTCATGACGGTGACATTCATACCCGCGACCATAATGCTAACCAGAGAAAAATGGCTCCAGAAGGGCCTTGATAAGAGAGAAGAGAAACCTTCGCCCATTCACAGGCTGATGAACAGCTTCGGCAGGGTATCAACCTCTAAAGTTAAAACCACCATGACCGTCATGATTGTCCTGTTTGCCATAGGGATTTTCGGCATCTCCAGGATCGTGGTTAATGACAACCCGGTCAACTGGTTTCACAAAGGCCACAGGATAAGGGTGGCGGACAGGGCGCTCAACGAGCACTTCGGCGGAACTTACATGGCCTATCTGGTTTTGACCGGGGAGGAAGATGACGCCGTAAAAGACCCCGCTGTGCTGAACTATATGCAGAGACTGCAGCGCAGGCTGGAGGAAACGGAGGTGGTGGGCAAGGCCTCTTCCCTGGTGGATGTGATTAAGAGGGTCAATTACGTGGTCCATGGAGAGGACGCATCATATAATGTCATTCCCTCCAGCCGTACCGAGGTGGCGCAATACCTCTTCCTGTTCCTGGCCTCCGCGGACGACCCGGATGAATTGGATAATTATGTGGACTACGACTACACCAAGGTCAACATCTGGCTGCAGATGAAAAGTGGCAACAATAGAGACATGCAAGGGGTGGAGGCTGTAGCGCAGGATTTCGTCCGTCACAACCCCCTCCCTCCGGGCATCAAAATGGACTGGGCTGGGCTCACCTATTTGAACGTGGTCTGGCAGCAGAAGATGGTGGTAGGAATGCTCAGGGCCCTGTTGGGCAGCTTCGTGGCGGTCCTGATCCTGATGACCATTCTGTTCCGCTCCATCAGATGGGGTCTTGTTTCCATGCTTCCCCTCACCTTCACAATAGTGCTCACCTATGGTGCGATAGGTTTGGCGGGAAAAGAGTACGACATGCCAGTGGCCGTTTTATCCGCGTTGAGCCTCGGTCTTTCCATAGACTTCGCCATCCATTTCATACAGAGGCTGAGGGCGAGGTTAGCCGAGGGCGTAGAGCTCGAACGAGCTTTCGAGGGCATATTCGGCGAGCCCGCCAGGGCCATCTTCAGGAACGCGCTGGTAATCACCATAGGGTTTGCGCCGTTGCTTTTCGCCCCACTGACGCCATATCAGACGGTGGGTGGCTTCCTGGCTGCCATAATGATGTTGAGCGCTGTCGCCACCCTGCTGTTGATGCCCGGACTAATCCAGACTTTCAAAAAAACATTAGTCAAGAGGTAATTGAAATGGGAACAATAAAGAGGATTCTCCTACTCTTCTCGGTGGTCATCGCAGCGGCTGCCTTTGGCTCGCCCGCGGCCGTCAAGGGGCAGTCCGCCGGGCAGATAATGAACAAATATCATCAGAACTATTACTATGCGGCGAACGACGGCATGGCCAGGGTATCCATGAAACTCATCAACAAGCAGGGTAAGGTGCGGGAGAGAGATTTCACCATGCTCCGCATAGACAAGGAAGACGGTGGAGAGCAGAAGTATTTCGTTTACTTTCACAGGCCGGGGGACGTTCGAGGCACCGTCTTCATGGTTTACAAACATATAGACAGAGACGATGATAGATGGCTTTACATTCCATCCATAAACCTCACCAAGCGGATTGCCGCCAACGACAAACGTTCCAGCTTCGTCGGCTCCGATTTCACCTACGAAGATGTATCGGGCAGGAGCCCGGCGGAAGACACCCACAGCCTGACAAAGGAAGAGGAATTCAACGGTAGAATGGCTTACGTGGTCAAGAGCGTACCCAAAAAGGAGGGGTCTTCCGATTTCGCCTATCGCATGACCTGGGTGGACAAGGAAAACTACCTGCCCCTCGAAGAGGAGTATTACAACGGCCGGGGGGAGCTTTATAAAGTGTTCACAGCCGATAAAATAGAAAATATAGAGGGCATCCCTACCGTCACGAGAAGGACCATGAAGAACCTGGAGACCGGTCACAGAACGGAAGTCAACTTCTTAAAGGTCGATTACGATGTAGGCCTGTCCGAAAGCATTTTCTCCCAGAGGTACTTTAAAAATCCTCCTCGTCGATGGATAAAGAATTAGGGGTTCTCCCCTGAGAGGGTCTCTTGATACTTTCACAAACGGTTTCTCCTCAGAAGAGAGATGAAATAAAGTATGTCAGCACCATTATAGCGCTTGTTATCCTCATATTGCTCTTCCCGGTTTTTGTAACGGACGCTCTCGCTCTGGATATGCCTGATATACACGGGTTCATCCAGGGCAACTACTCCCCGCGCATTACGGGTAGTCCGGATGATGACTTCATCCTGGCCGAGGAACGTGTTCAGCTGGAAGCCGAACACCTGGGCAGTGCGCTGAACTCCAGGGCTTTCTTCAAGATAGATTTCTTTCACGACGCCGTGGAAGACAAAGCCGATCTGGAGTTGCGCGAGGCGCTGGTGGACTTCTCCCTGGGCAAGTTCGATTTCAGGCTGGGGAGACAGATAATAACCTGGGGGCTGGGAGACCTCGTATTCATAAACGATGCCTTCCCCAAGGACTTTTCCGCCTTCTTCTCGGGGCGGCCGCTGGAATATCTTAAGATACCGTCCGATGCGGTGAGGATAAGTTTCTATCCGGAATATTTCTCAGCGGATTTGGTGATAGCGCCAGCATTCGAGCCGGATAAGCTCCCCGATGGCGACCCTCTGCTCTTTTTCGACCCCTTTGCGGCCATCCCCAATCGCAGGGTTAGAGAGCCGGAGACGGAAGTGGACAACACCGAGATCGCCTTCAGGCTGCAGAAGTATATCTCCAGCTACGAGGTCGCCGTGTATGCCTTCAGGGGCTTTTTCAAGCAACCCGGCGCCAGGCTGATTTCACCGAGCACGGTGGAACTCTTTTTCCCACGGCTGAATATTTACGGGATGAGTGCACAGGGTCCTGTCGTGGGCGGCGTGGGCAAGGTAGAGCTGGGCTATTATGACTCGACTGACGACCAGAATGGAATCGACCCTTCCATTCAAAATTCATCGTTTCGATTCCTGGTAGCCTACGAGAGAGAACTGTTCACCGATTTCATGGTCGGTTTGCAGCATTACGGCGAGTGGATGATGAGGTATGACGAGTACCGCTCCACGCTCCCCTCCGGAATACCGGCGCAGGATGAGCTGAGGTTAATCAGCACCGTGCGGTTAACCTATTTCCTGCTGCACCAGACGCTGAAGTTGTCCCTCTTCGCGTTCTACGGCGCCACGGACGGGGATTTCTATATCATACCGGACATCACCTATAAATTGACCGACCGGATATCCGTGACCCTGGGAGCGAATGTTTTCGGTGGTGAGAGAGACCACACCTTTTTCGGCCAGTTGAACCGGAACGACAACATATTTACGGTAATCAGATACAGCTTTTAAGAGATTCCTTCGTAGATACATTCATCACCGACCCCGCCCCACCCCGCTTCTTGAATTTCATCTATTTTTAACGCCGAATCTGGTCATCATGAAAACGATGATGTATATTCCGCTGGGGGGGAAGTTTTTCCGATTAGAGCATGAATTTAGTGGGAGCTCCTATAGATGAAGAAAGATAACTGGCAATTTTTACTGGGAATTTTTCTTGTGCTTCTTTCGGTGGTTATTTATTTAATCCACTATCTGCTTTTTAGAGACCTCCACCACATATTCATTTATCTTGTGGGTCATCTGGCTTTTCTGCCCATCGAGGTATTACTGGTCACGCTGGTCATTCATCGTCTATTAATGGCGAGGGAAAAGCGGGCCATGCTGAAAAAGCTGAACATGGTCATCGGGGCTTTCTTCAGTGAAGTGGGAACGGAACTCCTGAGGCTCCTGTCGGGATTCGACCCTTCCATAGACAAAATCAGAAACGACCTCATGGTGGCGGACGGCTGGTCAAAGGAGAAATTTTCCGAGGTAAGCAGCAAGCTTAAAAACATGCAGTATATAGCCAACAGTAAACGAGGGAATCTTAAGGAATTGAAAGATTTTCTCACCGGGAAGAGAACCGTGCTGCTTTTATTATTACAGAACCAGAATCTTCTCGAGCACGATACATTTACAGACCTGCTCTGGGCTGTGTTTCACCTCACCGAGGAATTGAGCAACAGGCAAAGCCTGGAAAGTTTACCGGCGACGGACTATGAGCACATCTCCATCGATATCAGGAGGGCGTATTCCCTGCTGATATCCGAATGGCTGGATTACATGGAACACCTGAAGCGAGAATATCCCTACCTTTTTTCGCTGGCCATCAGGACCAATCCCTTCGACCCGAACGCCTCTCCAGTAATTCGTCCCGCTCAAGCCACGTAAGAGAAAGCGAAGCTAACAGTCTCAAGGGAGCCACTCTATCTCCCTTTGAATACTGGCTCTCTCTTCTCGACGAAGGCCATGGCGCCTTCTTTGTGATCCTCGGTGGCGAAGCAGTAACGCATGGCGAAGGAGTGCCACTGTTTCCACTCCTCCAGCGGCATCTTTAGCCCCCTGCGGATGCCCTCCTTGGCCAGTTTGAGCGATATGGGAGGTTTCTTGGCGATTTTTACCGCAAGCTCCATGGCCTCATCCATCAGCTTCTCGTGAGGCACTACCTTGTTGACCAGCCCGATCCTCTCGGCCTCGCTGGCATCGATGATATCGGCGGTCAGTATAAGTTCATAGGCTTTAGCCAGGCCCACCAGCCTGGGCAGTATGACCATCCCCTCATCGGGTATCAGGCCCACCCTCAAGAACACCTCTCCGAACCTGGCTCTTTCCGAAGCTACACGCATATCGCACATGAGGGTGATATCGCAGCCATAACCGACTGCGGCTCCGTTGACCGCCGCGATGGTCGGTTTGTTGATGCTCAAGAGCCTGGCGCCGCCCCCTTCGAGATGACCGCCCTGAAGATAATTTAACTGAGACTGCATATATTTTTTATCGGAATCCTGACCTTCGGGCCCTCCTCCCAGGAAAATGCTCTTGACGTCGTCGCCGGCGCAGAAGCCTTTTCCGGCTCCGGTAATCACGATAACCCTCACGCTGTCGTCACTGTCGGCTTCGTCGATGGCTCTTTTCATTTCTTCGTGTGTCTTGTGAGTCAAGGCGTTCATGGCCCCGGGCCTGTTCAGTGTTATGACCGCTACGTTGTCCTTACCAACCTCGTATAATAATTCATCGTATCCCATGGCCTACTATCGCTCCTCTCATGAACGGTTAACCAAAAATGGCGCGCTTCGATGGCTAAAACCGGCAGCTCTCCGACCTTCCCATTTAAGCCCTCTCATATTCTATTATTGCCCTGTAACAGGCAAGCATTATCGAACCGGGGCCTATTTTGTCAGGGTCTGGGCAGAAAGGCCCGCATGATGTTGAGTTGCGTTTCGTAAACGATGCCGAAAGCGGGCGGCGATATTTTGCGGGCGAAGTCGAGCCTGGCTACGACGCGATCTGGAGTATAAGACTCCTGCCAGAGCTTTAAGTAACGTCTCTCAAGTACAGGGGCGGAGAAGCGGGGGTGGCGGAAAGTGAGGAAGTCGCAGCCGAAGTCGTCCCACTCGATGTTTTTGCGAAAACGCTCTTGCTCTTTGTATTCCTCATATAACCGGGTGCCGGGCATAGGGGCCAGGACTGTCAGCATGGGCATTATCAGCGTGCGGTCGCAGAAGTCCAGTATGCGTTTGAAGGTCTCTTCCGTATCCTCATCGAATCCCACGATGAAGTAGCCCATCACATACACGCCCAGGTCGTAAAATACTTTTACCAACTCTTCCAGCCTTTTCGAGTCGAGCGCCTCGGTATGGGAAAGGCCCAGTTTTCCGAGGACGCCTGCGCTCTGGGCGGAAGCATGGGATATCGTCTCAAAGCCGATAAACGAGAAGCAGAGGCCGCTCTCCGCCGCGGCTTCAAGGACTCTCCTGCCGCGTTTATCTGCGGCCATGCCCAGCGTGCTGGCGCCGGACCATATCCGTTTCATGCCCGGTTCGGCCATCCTCTTGAACAGGCTCATGTAATAGTCGCTGCAGGCGGGGACGCCTGTGGCGTTTTCCTCGGCGAAAAACATGGGGCCCTCGATTCGGGAGATTTCTTCGAGTACCTCATCCACGGGCCTCAACCGCACCTTCGCCCCCTGCAGGTTTCTCACGGAGCAGAATTTGCAATCGTAGGGGCAACCGCGGCTCACAAAGATGCCCTTGAGCTTGTAGCGTCCCTCGGGAAAGAGGTCCCTGCGAGCCAGGGAAAGGTTTCTCAAGTCCGACCTGGAGGGGAACTTGCGCCTTCTGCCTTTGAGATGTCCGACCTTGTATGGACCTCCGACGTAATAGTCCATTAGCTCTCCGGAGGCCAGGTCATTCAGCAGGGCTGGCCAGGCCTTTTCGCCTTCTCCTATGCAGACGGCATCGCTGTGTGCTTTGCACTCTTCCGGGAGCAGGGTGGGATGTGGCCCGCCCATTGCCGCGCTGACGCCGCGTTTCCTGAATTCATCGGCCACGTGAAAGGCGGTACTGGCAACGGGGGTGCGCACGTGGAGAGCCACCAGGTCCACCGGGTCGTCGTAGCCGGGTTGGTCGCCCTGGCCCATATCGATAAGTTTTATTTCGGCGTCTTTCGGTGCGAGTCCGGCCAGATATTCCAGAGATAGCGGAGCCGCTGGAGCAGCCTTCACCCTCTGGCTCACCAGGCGGTCGTTTGCTGGGAATATTATTTTCAGCTTCAACAGGTTCCTCT
>CAYVLI010000023.1:5219-15115 GCA_964452105.1 uncultured Nitrospinota bacterium | reverse complement strand
AACTCCACTCGAAGTTGCTTCCTCATTCGTTGCACTTCGAGGTTGAATCTAGCATACAAAAAAAGAGACTCCGTCTAAACGGAGCCTCTTAATTTTTCCTTGTTCGGTTCCTCGTAGTAGAACCAACTCCAGGGCTGTTTTTAATCCTTGCCCAGGATGGCTATGCTGCTAACGTTGGCGCTTGGACTTCCGCCCAGGTTGTGCGTCAACCCTACAGTGGCGTTTTTAACGCGCCTCTCCTCCGGCCATCTTTCCAGGAGCTGATTGTACACTTCGTAGATCATTCTCAAGCCCGATGCTCCTATGGGGTGCCCGAAGCACTTGAGCCCGCCGTCGCTCTGGCAGGGTATCTGACCGTCCAGATCATAGAAGCCGTTCATTACATCGTCGATCGCTTCGCCCCTGGGGGAGATGCCCAGGTCTTCATAGACGCAAAGCTCTGTTATGGAGAAGCAGTCGTGCACCTCCAGCATACTTATCTCCTCGCGGGGATTTGTGATGCCCGCTTCGTTGTAAGCTGCCTGGGCTGCACGCCTCACCGTCTCTATATGGGCGCCGTCCCAACTATTGAACAGGGCTTCTTCGCCGGAACTGACGGCGATCTGCAGCGCCTTAACCTTGACTATATCCATGTTGGGTTTGAGTCGCTTGGCGATTTCCGGAGTGGTGACAACGGCGGCGGCGGCGCCGTCGCTCACGCCGCAGCAGTCGAACAGCCCTAATGGATAGGCTATCATGGGGGCCTTCATAATCTGCTCTATGCTCACATTTTTGCGGAGGTGCGCCCGTGGATTCATGACGCCGTTTTTATGGCTTTTCCATGAAACGTGCGCAAGGGCTTCCTTCAGTTTTTCCATGGGAACACCGTACTTATCGGAATAAGCGGTGGCCAGTTGCGCGAACATCCCGGGGGCCGTGCCGTCAAATCCGATGTTGATAGCCATCTGGCCGCCGCCGTTGCCGCCGGGAAGCCCTCCATAGCCGGTATCCTTAAGTTTTTCCACTCCTATCGCCAGAGCGATATCATAGGCTCCTGATGCCACGGCGTAAGATGCAGCCCTGAACGCCTCGGTGGCGGTAGCGCAATAGTTTTCCACGCGGGTCACGGGGATGTAGGGCAGCTTCAAAGTGGAGGCGCAGGGGTTGGCTCCCTTGCCCACGTTGACTTCATCGATTTGGCAGCCGTAATAGCAGACCTCGAGCTCTTTCTTGTCTATTCCCGAGTCTTCCATGCATTCCACGAATGCTTCCACCAGAAGGTCTTCTGCACCGGCGTCCCAACGCTCACCGAACTTGCTGCAACCCATGCCCAAAATGGCAACCTTGTCTCTGATGCCTTTTGTCATTTCGCTACTCCTTCCTTCCTGGGTACCTAAGAAGTATGGGGTTATGTTTCTATTCTCACCATCGATACTTTACCTGATATCTGAGACTGAATTCTCCCTTAGTATTTAGCATATCTCGCTCGATTAGTAAACACATATATACCATTATATACCATAATATAAGTTGTTTCCTTCTAAGTATCAGCATTAATTCATGATGCCGGTTCCCCGGGAGCTTACTCAGGATAAACGTAAGAAGCGGTCTTGTCAAGCTGCTTTCGCATTATATACGGTACCCGGACACCCGATGCATGATCGGAGGAACCATAACAATTCTACCCTCAGGCCCGTCTCCCTGATTGCAAAGATACTGCCGAGCATCTCATGATTGATGCTCCACCGCGCCCTCCCATAGGCGGTGCAAGCGCCGCCCTACATCCTAAATAGCGTTTGAGTTTATCTTAAGAAAGCACCTATCCTCTTCACATATGCGTAGAAATCCAAGGTTAGTCCAAAATTTACCTTTAATCTTAACGGCTCTCGGGTTGATATAACGTAGTTTGGTCTTGGCGAAACCCCAGGGTTGCCTTTTTTACGAAAATTGCCGAAATCGGCTGGAAACCTGCAGTGGAAGCGGGCTCAAACTAATCGGTCCCAATTTTATGTAGGAGGATGGAGAGATGTAACTATATGAATATTAAGGGTGATCCGGAGGTACCAGAGGAAAATAATGCAACGTCATCTTGTTTGAAGCGAGGCATCTCGCGAAACACAGTCCAAACAGGAATATTATAGGATAGCCTGGTCTACTTCTCCCATGAGGCGGACGTTCTACTCTGGGTGACGGTGACCTTCTGGTAGTGGTCGAGGTCATCTCCCGGCTTTTGCATATTTTGACACATCAGCCATTATCTTCGTACCATGCTGTAAAAAGACTAAAGTACCATTTCAAAACAGTCGAAACAAAGCTAAGGGTATTTTCATCCATTCCCTTCTTAAGATGCAATAATCATGAGGTAAAGGTGAAATGCGATTGAGAGAGCTTCTGAATGCGGAGCTTCTACAAAACTATGTGGACGGCCTCAGAGCGCTCACAGGTATCAATGCCTATGTCCTGGATTCAGACAGCTCACAAATAACCACCATGAGGGATTTGCCCGATTTTTGCAATTTGATTAAGAATAGCGAAAAAGGGAGCCAGATTTGCCGTCAGATGGCCACTGACAAAGTGTGCAAGCTTAAAGAGGCAATCCAGAACGAATACTGCAATGCAGGTCTTCTCTATATAGATGTCCCCATAATTTTGAATGGAGATACCATAGGGTGTACAG
This sequence comes from uncultured Nitrospinota bacterium, assembly GCA_964452105.1. Lineage (GTDB taxonomy): Bacteria > JAUXIQ01 > JAUXIQ01 > JAUXIQ01 > JAUXIQ01 > CAYVLI01. The sequence goes on along the minus strand of CAYVLI010000023.1, from coordinate 12,459 downwards.
GCATAGGTTCTATTCCCCCGGAAAAACCATTAAGCCCGGAGAAAATAAACCTATTAGCAGATAAAACAGGGCTGAATACGGCGGTATTGGCTGAGGCCGCTTCACAAATTCCGGTGATAGCCCGGGGGAAAATAGATGTTGCCTTACAATTTCTGGCCGGAGGTGCGGCCTACCTTGCCCAACAGGCCAATGTCTCCCAGGAATACCAGCGCAAGGCTCATGAAGCTGCGCTGCTGGCTGAAGCCAGCAAGGTGTTGAGTTCCTCATTGAACTTCAAAGAAACATTCGACGGACTGGCCAAACTGGTTTCTGAAGAGATTGGTGAGACTTGCACAATTTTCAAAGTGAAAGGTGATTACTTATTACCCATCACCAGCTATTTTTGCGGCGAAGATGATAAAAAAAGGCATAAAATCCTGCTTAAAAGCCCTCCCTCCATACAGGGCAGTATCATTGGTAAATGTGTTGAAAAAAGAGAGCAAATTTTCATTTCTGATACTGCACAAGATAAGAAGTCTTCCGACTTTTTTAGAAAATTACTGAATGCGCGTTCCTACCTCGCTGTACCCCTCATTGCCAGGGGCGATGTTCTGGGTATTCTCGCCACCTCAATGATCACAGAAAATCACCGCTTCAATCATAAGGACTTGAAGTTAGCCAACGCTATAGCGGACCGCGCCGCAGTTGCTCTGGAAAATTCCACCTTGTATGAAAAGGCGAGAGGACAATCCGAGCGCTTATTAGTAGTTAACGAAATATCCAGGGCGATAAACTCCACGCTGGATATGGAGAGAGTCTACAAAACCATGGTAATACAGTTAAAACGAGTATTGCCATTCACATTTGCCTCTAATATTGCCCTTCCCAACCCTGAGGATAATTCCTTCACATTTTCATACCTTTATGATCCGACGGGTGTAACTCATAACCTCATAAGAGTGGATCGGTCTTATTCCGATGATTTGCCTGTGCTCTCGGAAGCTTTTACTACAAGAAAGACTTTATACATCCCGGACATAAGAGAAGTCTCCTTCACGGCTGGTATCTGGAAAAAGCTCGCTGACAAAGGTATCACATCGTTCTTGACTTTGCCCCTCGTCATAGAGCAGGAGTGCATGGGCACATTGAATATATTGTCATTTGATGTCGACCCGTTTACAGATGAAGAGATCGCACTGCTTGAGACTGTTTCCAGCCACCTGGCAATAGCAATAAATAACGCTCAAATTTATCAAGGACTCCAGAAAGAAATCAGCAACCGTAAGCAGGCAGAAGAGGAAGTCCGTAAACTGAATGAGGAGCTCGAACAAAGAGTGGTAGAACGAACAGCTCAACTGGAAGCCATTAACAAAGAGCTCGAATCATTCTCCTATTCCATATCTCACGACCTGCGGGCATCTTTGCGCAGAATAGACGGGTTCAGCCAGGCACTCCTTGAGGATTACACAGAAGAACTGGACGATCAAGGCAAAGACTACCTCCGGCGCGTGCGTTCAGCGAGCCAGCAAATGGCCCAGCTCATTGATGATCTGCTGGAACTCTCACGCCTGACACGCAGCAAGATGAAACGTGAAACAGTCGATTTAACGGCATTAGTGTCCGGCATCACTGAGGAACTTTGCAAATCTCAACCGGAGCGCAGGGTCGATTTTATCATCCAGAAAGGCGTGATGGCTAACGGAGACAGGCAATTGCTACGTGTGGTGCTGGAGAACCTGCTGGATAATGCATGGAAGTTTACAAGTAAGAATCCAAGCGCAAGGATAGAGTTCGGTGTTAGAGAGGTTCAGGGTAAGAAAGCTTATTTCGTGGCTGATGATGGTGCTGGTTTCAACATGGCGTATGCAGACAAAATGTTCGGTGCTTTTCAGCGATTACATTCAGATGACGAGTTTCCTGGAACAGGGATCGGGCTGGCTACCGTACAGCGGATCATCAACAGACATAGAGGAGAAATCTGGGCCGAAGGCAGTACAGATAATGGGGCAACCTTTTGCTTCACGCTGTTATAAATCCAGGAGGGAAATAATTGCAAAATAAAAACATACTCTTAGTGGAAGACAATAACGACGATATCGAATTAACTCTTCGTGCGCTGAAAAAATATAAAGTCGCCAACAAGATCATCGTGGTGCGCGATGGGGTGGAGGCGCTGGATTATCTGTTCGGAAATGGTGCTCACTCAGTCCGCGATACCAGCGATATGCCGCAGGTCGTCCTGCTTGATTTGAAATTGCCCAAGGTGGATGGCCTTGAAGTCTTGCAGCGGATTCGCGCAGATGATCGGACAAGGCTCATCCCGGTAGTAATTCTTACTTCATCCAAGGAGGAAAAGGACCTGATTAATGGCTATAGCCTCGGCGCAAATAGTTACATCTGTAAACCGGTAGACTTCAACCAGTTTAGCGAAGCCGTGCGTCAGTTGGGGCTTTACTGGTTGATCTTGAACGAGGTCCCGCCGAGCTTGAGGACGATATAGGATGCGGACACCGCTTCACGTATTGATCGTTGAAGACTCAGAAGAAGACGCCCTGCTGCTTCTTCACGAACTCCGTCGTGGGGGTTATGAACCACTTTTGGAACAGGTTGACACACCCGAAGCGATGGGCGTTGCACTGGACAGCAAAGAGTGGAACATCGTCCTCTCCGATTACTCCATGCCGCGTTTCAGCGGCCATGACGCACTCGTCATGCTGAAGAATAGGGGGCTGGACCTGCCATTCATCATCGTGTCAGGGAAGATAGGGGAAGACACTGCGGTGGAATTGATGAAAGCAGGGGCTCACGATTACATCATGAAAGATAATCTGACGCGACTTATACCCGCCATAGAGCGAGAACTGCGCGAAGCGGAGGTGCGCAGGGAACGAAAGCGGGCGGAAAAAGAGTTAATGGAATCCCATAAGCGATTCGGAGCCGTATTAGACTGCCTGGATGCTTCCGTCTATGTCGCGGATATGGAAACCTATGAAATTCTCTTTGCCAACAGGCATCTGCGCGAGACTTTTGGTGATGTTTTTGGGAAAACCTGTTGGAAGGTTTTACAGAAGGGTCAGACGGATCCTTGCGTGTTCTGTACGAACGATAAACTGGTTGGGGCCGATGGCAAGCCGTCCGGAACATTCGCCTGGGAATCTCAGAACACGGTAAACGGCCTGTGGTATGAGGTACGCGATCGAGCAATCCAGTGGGTAGACGGCCGCATCGTACGGATGGAAGTGGCCATGGATATAAGCGAGCGTAAGCGAGCGCAGGATGAAACCCAACATAGCCTTGAGAAGCTACGGGAAGCGCTTAACGGCATCATTCAGGCCATAGCCCTGACAGTCGAAGCTAAAGACCCTTATACTGCTGGTCATCAACAACGTGTATCCGATCTTTCACGTGCTATAGCAGAGGAATTAGGACTCTCAAGTGAACGAATCGATGGGTTGCGTCTGGCTGGACTCATACACGACCTGGGGAAGCTGACTGTGCCCTCAGAGATTCTGAGCAAACCAGGCGAAATATCGGAGATCGAGTTCAGTCTGATAAAGAAACATCCTCAGGTGGGCTACGATATTTTGAAGGAGATAGAATTCCCCTGGCCAGTTGCACAAATAATACTACAGCATCACGAAAGAATGGATGGCTCCGGCTACCCTTCAGGACTATCGGGAGAAGAAATCCTTTTGGAGGCAAGAATCATGGCCGTAGCCGACGTCGTAGAGGCCATCGCCTCCCATCGGCCCTATCGACCAGCTCTTGGAATTGATAAGGCATTGGAAGAAATATTTAAAAACAGGGGAATCCTCTATGACCCTGCGGTTGTGGATTGTTGCCTTAAGATTTTCCATGAACAGAGGTTTAACTTTATAAACCCTCAGGCAATACCGACAAACAAGAGAAGGAAAAAATAGGACGCGCAGACTTAACAGGATAAGGAAAATAATGAGTGTGGAAAAGGAAAAAACAAAAGTTCCCCGGGGTATTTCCTTAAAGGCAGTGAACATATTCAAAGACTCCCGCTTCTATCAAGTCACCAAACAGGTGAACCTGGACGGGACCTTAAATCTCATGATAAAGCTTTATGCCAATAGCCTGGATCGCTCATCACTTTGAGCCTATTCGAAGGAGACGCTTGCATGGTGAGATGCTCAAAGATAATCGGAACCGGAAGCTATGTTCCGCCTTTTACTGTGGATAATGACACTCTTTGCAAATATTACCCGGGCAAAGGGACGAAGTGGATCGAAGATAAGATCGGCATCAAAGAGAGGAGGTTCGGCTTCGATTTTACCGCTAACAAGACGAGAGAAGGGTGCTTTGACAACGATCTGGCGGAAAAGGCTGCAAGAGCAGCGTTAGATATGGCATGCATTTCAACCGCGGAGCTGGAACTCATAGTAAGGATTACCTGCACCCCTGAATTTCTCTTTTTCCCCGATCCGGCTTGTGTGCTGCATAGCCGATTAGGGGCCAGTTATGATTGCGCCGCATTCACCATCTATTCCGGTTGCGGCGGATTGGTATACGCCCTCAAGAATATCGATGGGCAGTTGAGAGGAAACTCAAGCAGGAAAGCATTGGTAGTGGCGTCTAATAGCTCTTCTTCTTTCTGTGATATCAGGGACAGAGATGCAGTTAATCGCAACTGGCTAAACGCAGCCATTTTTGGCGATGGAGCAAGCGCTCTTGTTTTAGATGGAAGCAGCACGAACGGGAAGGGAATCCTGGCCAGCTATTGGGGCGCCTGGCATGAGCATGACCCCATGTTCTACCCGGCGGGTGGCTCAAGAAATCCCACCAGGCCGGGAAATGTAAAAGACCACTGGTACAAGATGAACGCCAAAAAGGTGGTTGAATACGCACCCAAACATTTAATGCATTCGGTACAGGAAATATTAAAAAGATATCCGGTACAGTTGGATGAAATTAACTGGTTTCTGTTCCACCAGGCGAACCTGAGAATACTGGAAAGGATAAGTGAACAATACAGTATCCCCATAGAGAAAATATTGGTTAACGTGGACAAATATGGCAATACCTCAGCTGCCTCCATAGGCATTCTTCTGGATGAAGGAGTGAGAAATGGATCTATAAAGGAAGGGGATCTACTTCTTCTGGTGGGTGTCGGAGCGGGTTGGCAATTCGGCAGCCTCCTGGTGAGGTGGTGAAGCTGCGAAGGCTTACAAGGATTAGCCCGCATCCCTCTCCCCAAAGGGCACCCTTTTTGCCCGGGCGCCCATATTCATTTTTTGAGTTACAACATTAAGCCAACCATTTTTCGAGGTTTCCTTAAAAATAAATCATAACTTTGGACAAAACTTTATGCAAATGACAGTTAGAAGCTGTAACCGACTTCGCCATGTTGTGTGCGGTCGAGGCCGATTATCTCTTCCTCTGCCTCCACACGCAGCCCCATGACTTTATCCAGCACCAGCACTATTATCAGGGTTACCACAAAGGCGTATGCGCCGGCCGCGGCTACCCCCAGAAGCTGTACCAGGAACTGATGGATATTACCTGCAATTATTCCTTTTATTCCGATAGTCCCGAAGATTCCTGCAGCTAAAGTACCGAAGATACCGCCTACACCATGGATGCCGAAGACATCGAGGGAATCGTCATAGTGATATCTATTCTTGAGGAGTATGGCTTTATAACAAAGAACACCTGCTATGAGTCCTATCACCAAGGCCCATAATGGGGTGACGAAACCCACCGCCGGAGTTACCGTTGCTAATCCGGCCACGAGACCGGAAGCCAAACCCAGTGCGCTCGGTTTACCCTGATGCGCCCACTCTGAGACCATCCAGGCTAATGCTCCTGCGGCCGCGGCTAAATGGGTGTTGGTGAAGGCCAGGGCCGCGCTTGTTCCGGCAGCCAGGGCGCTGCCGGCGTTGAAACCGAACCACCCGAACCAGAGCAGCCCGGCCCCAAGCAGGGCCATCCCCAGGTTGTGGGGAATGAGCATCTCTTTGAGAAACCCTCGCCGGGCGCCGAGCACTTTTATGGCCGCCAGCGCTGATATGCCCGAAGATATATGAACCACTATGCCGCCGGCGAAATCCGCCGTCCCCAGCTCGGCCAGCCAGCCGCCCGGCCCCCACACCCAGTGCGCGATGGGATCATAGACCAGAGTGCTCCATAATAAGATGAACACCATGTAGGCGCTGAATTTAACCCTCTCGGCCAGCGCACCGCTGATGAGAGCCGGTGTAATAACGGCGAACATCCCCTGAAACATGATGAACGCGTATGTAGGAACAGTGCCTCTTATGCTATCAAGACCTATGCCATTCAGAAACAGGAAGTCTAATCCTCCCCAAAAATGTCCTTTATCGGCCCCGAAAGATAGAGAATAACCGATGATTATCCATTGTATGCTTATAATTGCCATGGCGGAGAAGCTGTGCATCATGGTTCCCAGAACGTTCTTGCTTCGCACCATCCCGGCATAGAAGAGAGCCAGGCCGGGGAGCATTAGAAGCACCAGCGCAGAAGAGACCAGCATCCAGGCCGTATCCCCCTGGTTCAGGACGTTCTCCCGGGCCTGAGATACACCGGCGTAACCCAACAATATCGCCGCAGATAAAATTGTAATAATAAAAGTTCTCTCATGCCTCTTTGTCACTATGCCGCTCCTCTATTCAAGCCGTTAACAAACACTCTCGCACTAACATCCCCTCCGCAGAGACACCAATAGCCTTTGACCTCTGGCAGCAAAGGAAAACTTGCTCATATATTGAGCAAACTGTATGCCATCGGCTTCTAAATCCTGTTCATCGCAGGAAGAGCGGACAAAAACCCGTTAAAAAGACTACCTTTACCTCTGAAATCGGAAGCGAAAAAGAAAGATGCTGTGCACAAGGCATCCACGGAGACATAGACAATTTGCCCAATAATTGGGCAGCAGTGATTAAAAAACAGACAAAAATGCGATGAGCAACTGCATCCATCGTCTCTCGAAACTCCGGCAATCAGGGCTCTCAACGTGCTTGTCTTTGCTCTTTACTACTGGTAATTATTATGATAAATTTAATATTAACGATGCGGATAAAATCCTCTCTAATAGTTCCACGCTATGAGGCATAGTTTTTGCTATCTCCTTTATTGAACCTGAAGCGAAGCTGAAATTTTATCCTTTTTGCAGCTAAGCGCCATGTCCCGCCCTCAGGAAGATGGGGGCGCCGACCCAATGGAAAGGTTCACTCAAGTGCGGAGGAAAATGCAGAATGAAAAAGATTGAGGCCATCAT
>CAYVLI010000023.1:0-5119 GCA_964452105.1 uncultured Nitrospinota bacterium | reverse complement strand
AAGGTTCACTCAAGTGCGGAGGAAAATGCAGAATGAAAAAGATTGAGGCCATCATCAAGCCCTTCAAACTCGATGAACTCAAGGACAAACTGAACGAAATCGGCATCAAGGGGATGACCGTTATCGAAGTAAAAGGCTTCGGAAGGCAGAAAGGGCACACCGAACTCTACCGGGGCGCCGAATATGTGGTGGACTTTTTACCTAAAATCAAACTGGAGATAGTTGTCCCAGACAAGATTGCCGACGCCGTGGTGGAGACCATATTCAAGACAGCCCACACAGGCAGAATAGGGGACGGGAAGATTTTCGTTTATCCGCTCGAGGAAACCATACGGATACGAACTGGAGAAAGAGGGGAAGACGCCGTATAGAGTCCCATTGCCTGCATCATAAACCCGATTATACACAAAGCTGCTTGGAGGAGAAATGACAAGAGAGGAAGTCATCCGGTACACCCGGGAGAACGACGTCCAGATAGTAGACCTGAAGTTCATGGACCTGCCCGGAATATGGCAGCATTTTTCCATGTCCGTAAAAGAACTCAATGAAGATCTTTTCGAGGAAGGCGTGGGGTTTGACGGGTCGAGCATCCGCGGCTTCCAGTCCATAGACGAGAGCGACATGCTCCTCATCCCGGACCCGGAGAGCGCTTTTCTGGACCCGTTCACCTCGATGCCCACACTGAGCATGATCTGCAATGTAAAGGACCCCGTCACGCTGGAGCTCTACTCGCGAGACCCTCGATACATAGCCATGAAGGCCGAAAATTACCTTATTTCCACCGGCATCGGCGATACAGCTTATTTCGGGCCCGAAGCCGAATTTTACATCTTCGACGACATCAGATTCGACCAGACCTACAACCAGGGTTACTACTTCCTGGACTCCGTGGAGGGCTTCTGGAACAGCGGCAAAGATGAAAAGCCGAACCTCGGCTATAAACCACGCTACAAGGAAGGCTATTTCCCCGTGCCTCCAATGGATACCTATCAGGATCTGCGCTCAGAAATGATGCAGACGCTGGGATTGGTGGGAGTGGAATCTGAGGTTCACCATCATGAGGTGGGTACCGCCGGCCAGGGCGAGATAGATATCCGTTTCGACACTCTGGTTAAAACCGCGGACAACCTGATCAAATTCAAGTACGTGGTCAAAAACATAGCGCGCAAGAAGGGTAAGACGGCCACCTTCATGCCCAAACCCATCTTCATGGACAATGGCTCAGGCATGCATACCCATCAGAGCCTGTGGAAAAACGGAAAAAACCTCTTCTTTGAACCTGGTGGATACGGAGACCTAAGCCAGGCGGCGCTTCACTATATCGGAGGTCTGCTCCACCACACTCCGGCGCTGCTGGCCCTCTGCGCACCCACTACCAATTCCTATCGCCGCCTCGTGCCAGGATACGAAGCCCCCATAAACCTCATCTATTCGCAGCGAAACAGAAGCGCCTGCGTGCGCATACCAGCTTACTCCAGGAGCGAGAAAGCGAAACGCCTCGAGTACCGCCCGCCCGACCCCTCATGTAACGGATATCTTGCCTTCTCAGCCTTGCTCATGGCAGGCCTGGATGGCATACAGAATAAGATTCTTCCGCCGGACCCCATCGACCGCAATCTGTACGACCTGGAACCGGAAGCGGCCAAAAACGTGAAGTCCACGCCGGGAAGCCTGACGGAAGTGCTAAACGCCCTTGAAGCGGATCATGAGTTCCTGCTAAAGGGGGATGTGTTCACGCCTGACGTCATCAAGACCTGGCTCGAGTATAAGAGAAAGGTTGAGGTGGATCAGGTGCGCATACGGCCGCATCCTTACGAGTTCGCTCTCTACTTCGACCTGTAAACTTCCTGGAATAGCATAACCTTTATGCTCAGCGCAGGCCGGGTCCTCAAAATCTATGTGAGACGGGGACCCGGCCCTGAATTTTAATCACGCGTTGATTTATTATCAGCGTGGTAATATATCTATCCAATGATAATCAATTCTTTATTTCCGGGTAAATTCGGACCATTACTAAGAGGGAGGAATACAAATGCCAGTAAAGCATTTCGAGGAGAAAAAGTTTAATCTGACCGGCCTTAAAAAGATTACCGAGGACCAGATAGCCGAACACCTCAAGCTTTATGCGGGTTACGTTAAAAACACCAACATCTTACGGGATAAAATCTCGGAGATAGTCAAGGGCGGGAACGCAGGCAGCCCCGAATACAGCGAACTGGTTCGCAGACTGGGCTTCGAATACAACGGCATGCGCCTGCACGAGCTATACTTCGATAATATGTCCGGCAGCGGGGGGAACCCTGACGATGCGCCAAAAATAAAGAAAGCCATAGAAGACGACTTCGACGGATGGGACAACTTCCAGAACCATTTCACCAAAACGGCTGCCATGCGTGGAGTGGGCTGGACTATACTCTACCAGGATACCGTCAGCGGGAACCTCAGCGTACACTGGATAAACCTGCACGAAGACGGCAACCCCGTCGGTTTTAATCCGCTTCTGGTTATGGACGTCTGGGAGCACGCCTTCGCCGTATATCTGAAACCCACTCAGCGCGCTCAGTACATTGAAGACTTCTGCGCCAACATAGACTGGAAGGCTGTGGAAGCCCGTCTGAAATAACAAATACAGCAACAAAAATGTAGGGGCGTATTGCAATACGCCCCTACGCACATATCAAATTCAGCGTCAATTGTATCAGGTATGCTGCACGAAGCGGTCCTTCAGCTTCTCCATGATGCCCGGCATTGTGGTGTACTCCATCTGTTCAAGGGGCAGCCTGTGCGGCTCAAAGGGGCCGTGCCTCCTCAGGTACTCTCCTATCTCATTTGCCTTATCCCTGGCAGGGTCGAAGCTCTTGTCCTTTAACAGGTCCACCGGCCCCACCAGCGTGCCGTTGGCGAGCTGGAAACCTGCGGCGATTACTCTCGGAGGCCCATCGAATCGCGCCGGAGTCGCATCATCGAAACCGACGGGCATAAGGGGGCCGTGATGAGAGCCGCGCATCCAGCCCTCTACGATGTGCGGGAAGGCGAACGGCTCCAGCACTTCTCCAAGCGCCGGGAAACCCGCCTGCGCACGGACTATCAATACCGGGTCGTCCTTGCCGACATACTTCCCCGCTATGTAACTCAGCTTCTGAACAGACGCATCTGCGGCCACCTCTCCATCGCTGCGGCGGTAAACCCGGTTGACCATGAACCTGCTGTGAGCGCCGAGGAAGGCCAGAAGGTCGTACATCTCCTCGGGGCATACCATGTCTATGGTCATATTCTGTTTTGCGTCAAGGACTTCGAATTGATAGCCCCCGTGGCAACCGGGGTCGATGACCAGGCCCGCGGTGTTGAAAGGGTCGGCAAACATCCGGAAGAGAGGCAGGTTCCAGGCCCCGGGCGAGGTTTTATCTGCCATGAACACCACTATGGGTTCGCTCTTGCGTTCCTCGATTTCCATCTCGGCGCAGCCCGGCCCCAGGCCCTTGATGTTGCCGCTGAAAGCGTCCGCAAGCAGATCCTGCCCCGCCCCGTATAGCTTGAGGACCTTGGCCACTTCCGTACAACTGACAAACGTATCCCAGGCAAGCTGATGGATTTCTTCGCTCTCTTCACCCATTTTGTGAGTAGTGATAAGCTCCAGATCGTCGCCGCAGTGCATTACCCGGAAATCCACCAGCGTGCCCTTTTCCTTCGCTATCTGGAGACATTCTTCTGCGGTCTTCATCAAATCGGGATGCATAGTGGAGTGACCCACGAAACCGCCCACATCAGCTTTTATTACGCTGAGTGTGATCTTCTCTGATGTCATCAAACACCTCCCTGTGCGTTTATATTTGGCAGCAGCTTTCAATCGTCCTTATGAAAATTGCTCACAGAAGCCGAACTTCGCAAGAACAGCTATTCAAAATATAATGATAAAATACATCGAAAAGGCTTGAAGGATTACATAATTTCCTGATAATATACGAAATATATTAAACTTTCAATTACCATCTGCATGTAGAGGCAATCTATGTTTGGCATAGGACCACAGGAACTGGTGGTGGTGGGTGTGATCGCCGTTGTTTTTTTCATGCTCACAGGCAGAAGCCCTGCCGAAGCGGGTAAAAAGCTGGGTAAAAGTATAAGGGAAGTAAAAGACAACGTGGCCAAAGTCAAAGAAGACGTTACGGATTCTGTATCCGTGAAAGAGAAAGAGGATGCTCAGAGCCTGGACCCGCTGGCTGAGATAAAGCGTGAACTGGATGACATCCCCGGATTAAACAAAGCCAAGCGGATTTCTCAGACCACCTCTCAGTTACGCCGCTTTACCAGATTCCTGGGCAAGTAAGCATTATCGAAAAGGTCAGCCGACCTTTACTCAAATAGATTACCTATAAATCCTCCAGAATCTCTCCGGAGCGAGCTTTGTCCACCACCTCATCGAACTGAGGACCCAGGTCTGCTCCCATTTCTTTGGCCCTCTTCTTGGCCCACAGGCCTATGTTGCGGCTGTCCTTATAGAAACTCTCGTCCCTGGGTTTGGAAGTGTTAAATTCATCCATGCGGTCCGCCTCGGACCTGTGGTACCTCACCCTGGAAATCACCCGCTTCACCTTCCCCCCGCCGCACCTGGGACAGGTTACCCTGGAAGGTTTGGATATGGACATGACCAGCTTGCTGAATTTGACCCCGCAGGGCTTGCACTCATATTCGTAAATAGGCATACCTTAAATCCTCAGTATATCCTGAAGCAGCTACACAGCCTTGAAGCACCCTCTTGTAAAACTAATATTATTTTAACATAATTTGTTCATACTTGCTAACCCAATCTGCATTATCGAATCTTCCGATTAGCTCCCCCTCAGGGTATAAGAAGTTGAAAAGCGGGCGGAGGCCATGCTATAGTTCGGAAACTGAATCAGAAACCAGACAGGAGGTTTTAACCCATGGAACCGGAAGAGAAAGGATATATAGAGGACCTGTTTCCCGCCGTTAGAGATATATCAAATCCCGACATCAGAGAGAAAGTCTGCCTTCTCTGGCGCCGGATGTGGAAAGAGAGCAACTTCGAAAAAATCGAGGACATGAGCCAGTGGGAGCCGGCCAGGGACATAGTAAACTGGACCAACGTGGACCACAC
>CAYVLI010000022.1:0-15188 GCA_964452105.1 uncultured Nitrospinota bacterium | reverse complement strand
GCGGGCGTAGTCGCAGAAGTGCTGCACCAGCTCTTTTTTGGCGTTGGGCGGGACTTCGCAGCCCGAGGCCAGGATGAAGCCGCTCTTGTCCGCGGCGATATCCACGCAGCGCCTTATATCCGCCTCCATCTTCTCGTTGTTCCCCATGACGTAGAGGTCCGTGGCCACGTTGCCGATGACCACTGCTTTACCCTCGGCCTCCTGCACCATCTTTTCCAGGGATGACGGGGCGTCTATGCTTATCCCCGAGCAGCCGGTCTCCACTATGTCTTTCATTATTGGATCGATATAGCCGCAGACGTGCATGGTTATGCCCGTCTTTCGCTCCTTGAAGTAGTCCACCATCTCCGTATGGTAGGGTTTAATGAACACCTGGTATATCTCCGGCGAGATGAGGCTGCAGGAGGCCGGCGCTTCCGAATAGCTGAGGCCTACGCCTGCCGCCGAGACCAGCTCTCCGAATTTCTTGGCAAGGTCTGTTGCGAAGCGCATGAGGTCGTGAACGAAGGGCGGGTCGTCCACGGTATCCATGAGCAGCCGCTCCGCGCCGCGCATGGTGACGGCGATGGCCCAGGGCCCCACTATTACGCCGCCCACCGGCGACTCCTTGATGGCCGCGCTGACCTTGTGGCAAGCCTCGAGGTAGTAGGGAAGACGGCCGTCCTTATTGGGGTCGGGCAGGTTCAGTTTGGCCAGGTTGGCCTTGTCCTCCAGAACGTACTTCTTTATCTGGCAGATGGTATCCTCCGGGAAGATGAGCTCGTTGCCCGCCGCCTCGGCTTCCATATTGAGGTCTGCCATGACCACTACCACGTCGGGCTTGTATATCTCGAAAGACTTTATCTGGGCCTGGGCCAGCTTGTCCGGATCCGTCAGGAACTCCTTGAAGTTGTAGCCGAGCTCCCGTGCGTTGTACGCTCCCAGGATGGGATAGCTGGGCACCCGGTCCGTTACCTGCCTCTTGTACGCCGCTCTGACGTGGTCTCTGCCCGTATAAGAACTCATTTCTTCCCTCCCTTCTCATCCTTCTCTTTCCACATCTCGGCCAACTGCTGATACTTGGGCGGGAATATGGCTTCGTAATTCATGAAGTTCGGGATGGGATAGCGCACCCCTCCCTTATGCGTTCCTTCGAGTCCGGCCACTATTTCTTCCATCCAGCTCCATGGAGCGGAGAAGGCCATTTCATTGTCCTGAGTCTGTCCGAAGATTCTGTCTCCGTAGCAGGGCAGGATAACCTGTGGCTTGCCGGTTGCCATGGGTGTTACTATCAGGTCTGCACAGTCCAGCCTGCCTGAGAATGAAGAAGTAATGCGGCCCCCTTTACCATAGAGTGCGCCATGCACCAGCCGCATTATCTGGGCCGAGTTGCCGTAGATGACCAGGACGTCCGGCTCGAAGGCCGCCCTGGCCAGCGGGGCGAACAATACTCCGGCGTACTTGTCTGTGGTGAACTTATCCGTTTCGGCCTCGGTCTTCTTGCCCGCCTCTGCGGTTCCCGTGTACATCCCTTCGCAGAGCAGCCCGCTGCTGTAGAAATCTATGGGTTCGCCGAATCCCATCGCCACGCTGCCCAGCGAACACTGCATGTCTTCGGGTGTGCAGCAGATGGCCCATCCGAAGCGCCGGCACATGTTCCAGGCCTGGCAGAGGCTGAAGCGCTTGCCGAAATCCTTCAGAGGAAAGCGGGTCTTTCCCGGGACGTCCTTGAGATCCTCCAGCATCTTGACCGCCACGGGGAAGGTTACCGGTTTGATGTAATTCTCGATGGCGTCGCTTACTTTTTTGATATCAGCCATTTTTAACCACGCGTCCTTTCCATATTCGGGTATTGTGTTAATTTATTTGAAAAGTTTTCATGAAGATAACATGATAAAACTATTATATCAGAGATTTATCGCCCGGGTCAAACAAAGCTATTTAATTAAAAGAACGGTACAAAACTGGGAACGATAGCCGTTATTCACGAATTTGCTTTAAGTCTTTTTCATGAAATATTTCCCTTTGGAATAATATATCCTTGAAATTAGAAAAAAGTCGAGCCGGGTTTCGGAAGTTTACGCTTAAAAAGAAAATCTACTTCTGTTAGAATTCGACGTGGAAAACAATCCGTTAAATCGTTTTCCTTAACCTGAGAGCGCAAATTGTATGTTTCAGAGCATAAAAAGCAGGTTTATTTTTACCATACTGGTCCTGGGTATAGCTACGCTTCTGTTCAGCGGGATGGTCAGCCAATACATCACCAGTAAGGCCATCACAGGAGAGGTAAAAGACAAGCTGCAGGCGATTCCCGTGCAGGTCGGCCGGAGCATAGAGTCGCTGCTGTATCACCGGTGGGCGGCCATACAACTGTATGCCTCCTTTCTCTCGTCAACGGATATGGCCGGCGGAGCGGGAAATGCAGAGGTGATGAAAAACCTTTCCGTTCTGTATTCGCCTTACGCCTGGATAGGCGTCCTGGATGAGGATGGCAAAGTACTCTTCTCCAACGACCCCCGGTTTACAGGCGAAAACCTGAAGAATAAGTCCTGGTTCATCAATGTAAGGCAGACGCTTTTCACGCAGGTTGAGGAAGTGAGCTTGTGCAGTCATCTATACGGAGAGCCTGCAGTCCATTTCACTTCACCCATTCGAGGGCCCGATGGCGGCTTCAAAGGCGCCGTGCATGCGTCGATAGCGATGGACTACATCGCTGGGGGTTTCAAGAACTTCAAGCTGGGGGAGACGGGCTACCTCCTTCTGGTGAGAAAGAACGGTACGGTGATACTCAGCAGTTCCGGCGCTTATCCCCCGCTGGAAATGGATGCCGGCTCCTTACAAGCATACCAGCGGGCCAGGCGAGGCGAGAGCGGGATGATAAGGGAAAAGGATGTCCGGGGCATAGACTCTTTCATAAGCTATCAGCCCCTGGGCGGCTTCATGGAATATCCAGGCCTGGGCTGGTCGCTATTGGCCGTTCAGAGCACCAAAGAGGTTATGGCCTACGCCGGGAACCAGACTAAAGCCACCATTCTCATCATTCTGGTCAGCATCGCGGTATTTTTCATCGGCGGGCTTATAGAGGCGCGGGGCATCACCGGACCCATAACCAAGATTTTCAATCAGGTCGGTGAGTTTTCCAGGGGGGATTTCTCTCGCCCGCTGGAAGTGAAATCTAACGATGAGCTGGGAAAGCTGGCCCGTTCCTTTAACCAGATGGCCCGGTCGCTGACGGAGAGGGAGCGCCAGCTCAGGTCTGCCCTGAATTATCTCGACAATCTTGTCTCCAGCTCGGTTGATATCATTATTACAACAGATATCCATGGCCGGATAACATTCTTCAACCTGGCCGCCGAGGAGA
Organism: uncultured Nitrospinota bacterium; assembly: GCA_964452105.1. GTDB lineage: Bacteria > JAUXIQ01 > JAUXIQ01 > JAUXIQ01 > JAUXIQ01 > CAYVLI01. The sequence goes on along the minus strand of CAYVLI010000022.1, from coordinate 11,848 downwards.
TGCTCGATTACAGCCGGGAAGAAGCGCGTGGGATGCACATATCGGAGCTTTATAAGGGAGGTATGGAGGAGGCCAGAGGAGTAATGCAGAGGCTCAACGCCCATAAGAATTACAAGAGCTTCGAGACCGAGCTGGTCACCAAAGATGGGAGGAGGATTCCCGTGAGCATTTCCTCATCTCTCCTTAAAAATGAAAAGGGCGAGGTGATAGGAACGCTGGGAATAGGTAAGGACCTCACGGAAACCAAGGAGTTGCAGAGCCAGCTTGTGCATCAGGAAAAGATGGTGGGGGTCGGTATGCTGGCGGCCGGAATAGCCCATGAAATAGGCAATCCACTGACATCTTTATCCTCTCTCGTTCAGATAATGCGCCGGAGAGCATCGGATAACAGTATCTACGAGAAGCTGGATCTCATGAGTGAGCACATCGAGAAGATATCCAAAATAGTCCGGGAGTTGGTGGATTTTTCCCGGCCCCCGAGCTATCAATGGAAATATTCTCAGGTTAACGATACAGTCCGTGCGGCCGTCGGCCTCATGAAGTATGATAGGAGGGGGAAAAACGTTAAGCTCTTCATGGATCTGGACGCCAGGCTGCCTATGATAAAAATAATAGAAGACCAGTTGTTACAGGTTTTTCTCAACATAATACTGAATGCCTTCGATGCCATGGAGAAGGGAGGCGAACTCCACATAAAGTCATGCCAGGATAATGAGCAGATAAAAATAACTTTAGAGGATACGGGTGAGGGTATTCCCGAGAGCAACCTTGATAAGATTTTCGACCCTTTCTTCACCACCAAGGAAGTGGGCAAGGGGACGGGATTGGGGCTTTCGGTGAGCTACGGAGTGGTGAAAAATCTGGGCGGAGAGATAAGTGTGCGCAGTGAACTGCAGAAAGGAACTCTATTCACCGTGTCGCTTCCTGTAGTAAATGAAAGGATAGAGGATGCCTGAGCAAGAGGTCGCGGGTAGAATAATGGTGGTCGATGACGAAAAGACCATAAGGGAGACTCTATCGGAGGTGCTCGCCGATGAGGGTTACCACGTCTTCGCATGCGCCAACGGCCGGGAAGCTTTAGAAGAAATACACAGGGAAGATTACGACGTAGTCATATGTGATATCAGGATGCCGGGAATGGACGGCACAGAAGTGCTTGAGAGAATTTCAGAGATTAGCCCGCAAAGCTTCGTCATAATGATAACCGCTTACGCCACCCTGGAAACAGCGATACAGTCGCTTCGCAAAGGGGCCTACGACTACATTATTAAGCCTTTGGCCTTCGACGATATCCTGACCAGAATAGACCACCTGATAAAATACAAGAAGCAGATACTGGAAGCCAGGCTCATCAGAGAGATAATAGAGAAGCAGTGGGATTTCCAGAACATCATAGGGAAGAGCAAGGCGATTGCCCACCTCTTTGAAATGATAGAAAAGATATCAGTCGTCCGGGCAAACGTCCTCATTACCGGCGAAAGCGGCACAGGGAAGGAACTGGTAGCCAGAGCCATACATTTTAACGGTCCTTACAAAGATGGGAGCTTCGTTCCGATTAATTGCGGGGCCATTCCGGAGACGCTGCTGGAAAGCGAGCTTTTCGGCCATGTGAAGGGTGCATTCACAGGTGCGACAGCGGATAAGGTGGGCATGTTCATGGTGGCGCATCAGGGCACGCTATTCCTGGATGAGATAGGGGAGGTGCCAGGGCCCATTCAGGTTAAGCTGTTAAGGGCCATCGAAAGCAAAGAAATTTATCCGCTGGGCTCCACCAAGCCCATAAAGGTGGATGCACGGATTATAGCAGCCACGAACAAGGATCTGGTAAGAGAGATAACCAGAGGCGCCTTCAGAGAAGATCTTTACTACAGACTCAATGTGCTGGAGATATCCATACCTCCCCTCCGGGAGAGGAAGGAAGACATACCTATCCTCGTGAGGCATTTCATCCAGAAATTTAATAAGGAATTGAAGAAAAGCATCAAGGGTGTCGATAACCTTGCCATGAAGGCTCTATTGAATAGCCGTTGGAAAGGTAACGTGAGAGAGTTGGAGAACGTCATAGAGAGGGCGACCATACTTGGTGACAGCGAATTTATTACCTTAGACGATCTCCCCCTGATGTTCAGACCGCAGATGGAAGAACTCACGGGAGAATACAATTTAAAGGAGGCCATGAAGATATATGAGAGAGAGCATATCACTAACGTTCTGAAAAAGACTGGAAATGACAAGAAGGAAACTTCCCGCCTCCTGGGGTTGAGCCTGGCATCCCTATACAGGAAAATAGAAGAGCTGGGTATAAAAAAAGCCGGCCCTGATTCTTAAAAACAAAAATAAATCGGATTAAATTCTTATATTTAAGAGTTTCAACACCCTCGTCCATTCCATTATATCCGAAACTTCCGAGCGTAAAATCCCTCTACAACAGCCCTCCTGGGTTTTAGCCTGCCGTTTATCTTTTTCGATGGCATGACCTTTGCTTGAAGAGTATTCAAGCCTTAAAGGGATTTATGCGTGGAGCCGATCTATCAGGAAAGGTTACGCGTTATCCGTAACGTGAATTATTATTTGAGAATTTGTGGTTTTAGCCATGCAAGTGGCAAAAGAACTGAAGAAAATTTTGATTGCCGATCCCGACACGGGCGTCAGGTACAGCATGGATCTGTTTCTGAAGGAGAGCTATTCTGTATTTACGGCCTCCGACGGTTACGAAGTCCTGGAAATTTTGAAGAACGAAAAGATAAACATGGTAATAGCCGATTCGAGGATCGAAGGAATCTATATCTTCGATCTTCTCAGGATGATTAAGGAGATTGCGCCTGAAATACCGGTTATCGTCATGTATGTATATCTGGATGTGAACCAGCGCGTTGAAGAATATATCAGAAAGGCAGCAGACGCATGTCTGATCAAGCCCTTTCAGATTGATAAAGTGATTGAAACCATAAAAAACCTGCTGGATAGCAGAAAAAACTGTTAGAAAAAGCTAAAAGGATGCATATACCGTCCTCAACAAGATGCACTGAATCCTCAAATTGTTAACTCGCCTGTTATAGGTAAAAATGCCCCTTTCTCAGCATATTCCGCGCAAAGACTCCTTTGCTTTATATCTGTCAAATAGGCAGATAACCCATCGAGGTTACTGCAAATATTGGCAGAGTCTATGCGGTCCCCGCAGATTTTAGCCGGATTTATTGCTTGCGATGAGTCCGTTCCACGGCTGGAAGAGCCGTGATGGGGGATGGGAAAAAATTTAAAATATTATGAAAATGATTGTAAACTAAGCTTGACATTTATTCATTACTGAGAAATAATAGCCTCCAACAGGATGTAAGAAGGAGGTAAGGACTGACAAGAAGGTGTTGCAAAATCATGTAGAACAAACCATATATGGCAGTAGTAATAAGTCTTTTCTGTCATGTATGGTGATGGTCCTGCGATTTATCGGCTCTTATAATAAGAGATAGTAGCACCCTGCCAAAAAGTTATTGTCTATAAGACGATCTTAGACAGACGAGAAGATGTCTGTTCCGGGTTGCACCCCCCTTCAATGCTAAGGTTATTTAAAAAAGCATTCAAAAGCACGAGCTTTTCCTGTCCTTTACAAGGGCGAGGTCAATGACGTTGCATCTATTTAATTATGAGATGGGGATGGTGCTGACCGGTGAGGAGAAGAGCCAGGTCCGCTTGTTAGCCAAAAAATGGAGCTGAAAGCGATGAAAGAACAGGGAGTAACTAACCTCAAGCTCACAATATGCTATTTAATATTTTTAACTATTGTTTTAGTTGGAGCAATTTCCTCCCGCAGCGCGCATGCCGGTAATGATAAAACTGCAGAATTCACTAACGGCAGAAAGTGCGGCGATTGTCACAAGGAGATATACAATTACTGGAGCAAATCGCTGCACAGGCACTCCGTGGATGACCCGGTTTTCGAAACGGCATACCTTGAAGCCTACAAGAAAACGGAAGGGGAAGCCAGGTACCTCTGCCCTCGATGCCACGCTCCCACTACCCAGCTTACCGGAGACTACGCCCTGAATAGTGAGCTTTCAAAGGAGGGAGTCACCTGCGACTTTTGCCATTCCATCAAGTCGGTGAATCTCGATTCGAGCGGCCCAACCTTTATACTCGATGTCGGAAAAGTCAAGCGGGGCCCGTTGCTCCCCAGCCAAAAACTGTTCAGCGACCATGAGGTGAAGTATTCCCCGCTGCATACGAAGTCTGAACTCTGTGCGGGCTGCCACGAATACAGAAACGAGAGAGGGGTGCTGTTACTCGGCACATATTCGGAATGGAAGGAGAGCTCTTATGCCAGGGAGGGCAAACAGTGTCAGTTCTGTCATATGGCTGAGGTCTCCGGAGAAATTGCCGTTACGGAGAGCGGAGAGGGCAAGGAAGGTTCAACGATCAACCGGCACGACGTGTCGGGTGGCCATTCCATCCCATTACTGAAGAAGGCGGTTGAAGTTAGAATAGCCGATGTGACCAGAGACGGCAACAGAGTGAAGGTATCGGTCGATATAACCAACGCAGGTTCCGGGCACATGGTCCCCACGGGCATACCGAGCCGGATGCTGGTTTTGAACGTATATCTCAAGACGGATAGAGGGCTGGTGCTCAGTAACCGGAAGATATACAAAAAGACGCTCCTGGACGAGGAAGGAAACGAGCTTACCCGGGACAGCGATATTTTCATTAAGTCTGCGGAGGTAACCTCCGACAACCGATTGGCTCCCGGCGAGACGAACAGGGAAATTTTCATGTTCGTCATTCCCCGGGGCGCTCCGGTGGAAGCGAAGGCCGCTGTCTCATATCTCTATAAACCGATTTTGCTGCAAGAGGGTAGGATGGAGGTTGAGATGGCCTCCGATTCGACCCGTGTGTCCAAGAATAAGTAATTCAGGGCTCAGGAGTTATACTGATGGCTGAAGAAGAGGCGATGGATACATACGAATCATCGAGCAAGAGGAAATTAGTGAAGGGGATTTTAACCTTCCTGGGGATCGCCACAGTGGCGGGAATTATTTACCCTTTTATACGCTATCTACAGCCGGTGGCCCAGGAAGAGGGAATGGGAGGTGTAGAGGTTCCCGAATCTGAACTGTCTCCGGGTAAGGCCGTGCTTATAACTTATAAAGGCAATCCGACCTTTGTGCTCAATGTCGGCGGAGAGTATGTGGCTTTATCCGCTGTATGCACTCATCTGGGGTGCATCATAAAGTGGCAGGAGCAAGAAGGTTATTTCCTTTGCCCCTGCCATGCTGGAAAATTTGATACCAAGGGGAACGTCATCGGGGGGCCGCCTCCCTCGCCCCTGGAGGAGTTTCCGGTTAAAGTAGCCTCGGGAAAGATAATTGTGGGAGGTGCGTAGAATGTTCAACAATAAACGTGGAAACGCTCTCCTGGACTGGGTGGATGAACGATTTACCATAAAGGAAGAGCTGGAGAAAAACACCACCAAAAAGATAGTTCCGCCGCATATAAACTGGCTCTACTGTCTTGGGGGTCTCTCTTTCACCACCTTCATAATCCAGGTGATTACCGGCGTTTTTCTCATGATGTACTACAGGCCGACTCCTGAACTCGCTTTCAGCAGCGTGGAGTTCATCGTGAAGGAGGTTCCCTATGGATGGCTTATACAGCGTGTTCACGCCATAGGTGCAAACACCATGATCGTGCTGGTCATGGCCCACATGGTTAGAGTGCTTTTCTATAACGCATATCAGAAGCCCAGGGAGCTGCACTGGATTTCGGGTATGTTTCTCTTCGGGCTTACCATGGTTGTCAGCTTCACCGGGTACCTTTTACCCTGGACTCAGCTCTCTTACTGGGGAGCTACCGTGGGTACGAATATGCCCAGCGCAATGCCGGTGATAGGCGACTGGCTGGTCAGGATGGCCCGAGGAAGCGAGCATGTCAGTGGAGCCACCCTTACCAGGTTTTTTGCGATGCACGTGGTGGCTCTTCCCGCGCTGCTCAGCGCTTTCGCCGGGTGGCATTTCGTAATGATACGGAGAACAGGGGTCGCCGGCCAATTCTGAAATACGTATTGCCGGGGAATAAGCCCCATTTTGAAGGAAATGAGACAGTTGCCTGTAGTCATATATGAGGTGACACATCATGGCTGAACAAAACTCCATGCACAAGCAAAACGCTCATCAAGGTGAACCTTTTTTCCCACATGAACTGCTGAGATTCGGGGTGGCTTTTTTCGTGTTCCTGGGGGTATTATTGACGATGGTTATTTTCCTGCCTTACGGGATGCACGAGCCGGCCAACCCCATGAATACACCTGCGCATATTAAACCGGAGTGGTACTTCCTGTCCTCTTACCAGATGCTGAAACTCATTCCCAATGAAATAGCCGGAATGATGATTCAGACCGTTCTGGGCATAGTTATTTTGCTGCTTCCCTTCTGGGAAAAGAGTAAAAGACGGCATCCGGCCAGGAGGCCGATCTTCACCCCCGTATGTATAGCCGCCATCTGCATATTTGTCGTTTTAACCGTCTGGGGAAAATATTCCTGATACTTGATGGAGAACCTGTAATATGAATAGGATTAATCCGGGGAGGGTACTCATATTCCTTGCCATGGTCTTTCTCGCAGTTGCATGGGTAGGCCGGGCGCCGGCGACGGAAATTGCTGAAAGCTCTTGTATATTGTGCCACTCGAAACTGAGCGGAAAGGCTGGAGAACCGGTAAAACTCTGGAAGGAGAGTATTCACCAGGGAGTGGGTACCACCTGCGACGCCTGCCATGGCGGAGACCCAAAGGATGCGGATGCAAGCTGGCTCGCCCACGGATCCTCGCCCGAGATAGCGAGGAAGATAGGTTTTTTGGGAAAACCCTCTGAAGACGATATTCCGGATTTCTGCGGCAAATGCCACATGAACATCAAAGACAACTATTCGGAGAGCACTCATTACGCCATGGGGGTTCCCAACTGCGTCACCTGCCATACGGCCCACAGCGTGAAGCGGCCGTCTCTGAATGGAATTCAGGAGAAAATATGTTCCACATGCCATGATGACTCCCGGGGAGACGTCATAGGGTCCATGATTTTGAGTGCGCAAAAGAAGCTGGGAAGCGTGGAGACGAGCGCAGAAAAGTACAGGCCCTACCTGCCTTCGAGCGTAGAGGATGAATTGAACAAAGCTGATACCGAAAACGCAAGCCTCGGCACTGTTTTCCATACATTCTCCATGGACAAGATTAAGACAGCCGCAGAATCGCTGGGCAAAAAAGTCGACACCATTTCCTCGGAGATCGAACAGATAAAAAAAGAGTTGAAAAAAAGGAAAAAGATCGGAATAGGAATATTGATATTCACATTGCTCACCGCCGCCGTGCTATACTATTATAGGAAATTGATCCCTATCCCTCCGGAATGAACCGACCTGTTCCTTCTTAATAAGAGGAGCGGTGAAAATATTTCTCATAAATAGAAAACAATCGCTATATATTCTCATATTCGAGAAACAAACACCCGGTTACCCCTCGAATACCTTTCCCAGTTTTTAATATTTATCTTTTATAATCAATTATTTAGCAGTGTGATTTCGAAAATATGCGCGTAGAGACCGGTTTGGCATTTTATTTGCTTAATATAATTAATGTAATAACATGAGAGAAAATATGCGGTGAGGAGGGTAGCGGAAGCTCAAGAATAGGGTTTGTCCCCAAAGCCCGAAAAAAACCACGATAAGGGTCCCAAGCATTAAGGTGTTCCCTTAAAGCGTTTCCCCCCTTCCCTTTGGTGGTAAAAGGTTAATATAAAGTCTTGAGTTTGCCGCCCCTCCCCCCTCCCCCGTTGAAGGGGTGTAAAAAGAAAGCCAGAAGAAAAAGGCCAGTGAAGGAAGCATTCCGAACCTCCTTTTGGGCAGGGGAGGAGGAGAGGAAACAGAAAGTTTAGAAAAGCTTCCACCAATCACTGGCCTTTGTTTTATTTCCCCCCCCATGCCGCGTGCTCCTCCCCCTGTTCCCCTTTTATATTCCCTACGCATTTTGAGGGTTAGAAGGCAAAAAAAGGGGGCCGTCAAAAACAGATATCATTTGAGCTGGCGCTTTGCGAACGGTAACTTCGACTACGGAAAGCTTATTACCACTCCGCTACCTGAACGTGGTCTCGCTCCAGGGTGAACAAATGAAACTGACACTGTTTTTTGACAGCCCCCTTCAGGGCAGATTAAATTTTATCCGTGAAATATCCTCAGGTCACAGCCCGAACGGATTCACAAAGAGCAGTATTAGCACTGTGACAAGGGTATAGATGACCAGAGATTCGATAAGCGCGAGGCCTATGATCATGGTTGTCTGAATCTGACCTCCCGCCCCGGGATTTCTCGCGATACCCTCCATGGCGCCTTTTATACCGAGGCCCTGGCCAATAGCGCCGCCGAAAGCCGCTATGGCTATGCCTATTGCACTTGCAAACGCCGTGATGTAGTAATACTTGAGATTAGCGGTCTTGTCACCGGCGGTGCTTGCTGTCTCAGCCGCTTTGGCCACCAAGGGCAAGGCCACGATTAAAGCAATGGCCAGGACCAAGGCAAGGGTCACAAACTTTTTATACATCTACTCTCCTCCCTTCGGCAAATCACACTTCTCAATGCTGGTAAAAAAGTTAACACCGTTGCATTTTATATGAGGGACCCACGCCCCTTTACTGCCACGACAACCGTATCCTGAAATCTACTCCTCCTCTTTTGTGCCCGGGCCGAAGCCGTTAATGCGCTTCTTGCAATGCCCCTGCGATATATATCATAGACAAAAGAACGAATACGAAGGCCTGAATTAAGCTGGTAAAAATAGCCAGAAGCATCATGGGAACGGGTACGAAATATGGAACCAAAAAGGCCAGGATAAGAAGCACCAGGTCTTCTCCCTTGATATTTCCGAAAAGGCGGACGGAAAGGGAGAGAGGCCTCGCGAGATGCCCTATGAGCTCCAGCGGAAGCATTAGTGGCGCCAGGGCCGGTATGGGCCCGGTGAATTGCTTGATGTATCCCAAGCCATGCTTGCGGAAGCCTATAGCATGATAGGTTATGAATACCACTATGGCGCACGCCGCAGTGGTGTTAAGGTTACTGGTGGGCGACATGAAGCCGGGGACAAGCCCACCCAGGTTGGAGATGAAGATGAAGAAGCCGAGAGTGCCTATGAGGGGGAAGTATCTCGGTCCTTCAGGGCCCATGACCCCTTCCATGAAGTTTATCATCCCCTGTATTATGGCTTCGAAGAAGTTCTGCCCCTTTACGGGGATCAGCTTAAGTCCTCTTGTAAAAACGATGGATGTAACCACCAGAATGACCATGATGACCCATGTATAGGCGACGTAGGCGGGGATGCCGGGTAATTGCAGGAACAGCCATGGCTCGCGCAGTCCCATCAGATGCGCCTCCTATTTGTTTTTGTCAATGCACTTTTTATTCCTACCACTGTTATGCCCATAACGATTACTGAAAGCCCCAGAAAAGTAGCCGGTGGGTAAACCAATCCGGCTTTGAATACGCTGTATATTATCACTGCTACTGCCAGGTAACGCAGGAGATAACTCACCCTGGCGAAAGCTTTGGCCCGAGAAGGGTCACCGCAATAGATGACTCGCCTGGCAAAAAATTTCAGCCATCTGAAGTTGAAGATACAGATGAGGCCACCAATGAGGATGCCTATTGTAACCCGGGGAGACAAAAGAAACAGACTCAACAGGGATAGAAATAGCAGAATTCCCCAGCTGTATCTCTCAATTTCGTTAATCAGATGGCCGTTCGAAGTAGCTGTGCCGTTCATCTATTTTTTATCTTCGTCCTTGTACTGTTTTATGGTCAACCTGTACAGGTTGACAAATCCGGCGGCTATTCCAAACAGCATGAATATCAAGAAGAAGATGGGAGCTGTTCCCAGCTTCTTGTCGAGATAGAGACCGAAGGCTATGCCCAGAACAACGGATACGCCGAAATAAATGCCTATGGCGCTCAGTGGGCCCAGCTCCCTCAGGAACCGGAGCCTATTTTGCTCGTTCCCTTGTTTCATCATCATCACGCCCGAAATGGATTTTACCGTTGTGTTTTAATTGCGCTGCTCTCTGAAGTGATATAGAGCGTTCAATATTGCCCAGAGAGCAGGCTCTCGATATTAATTTAGTTCCATTTCAGGCAGATGTAAAATGATAAATCGCCGTAAAGCTAACAGATGAAGCCCGCTTTGTCAAGGGTTTTTTATTTTATAAATCCTTTGGTATAAATGGTTTTTATGGTCTTGGTCGAATAATTTTTTGGGTCGGGTTTATTTCAACATAAGGCCGTAACTTAAAGCTTCATAAAGTAAATTCAGTATATGGGCTAAATAGGTCAATGGGCGGAGAATAATCTTTTATCCGTTTTAAAACCGACTCTGCAGGTTGTTGAAGGAGCCTGAAGGACGGCAGGGGAATTCATCTCCGGTTTAAAAGCAATATGGAGAGATGAACGAGTGGTCATTTACCTGAGTTGGTTATCATGTCGCCGCGCATTGCGCTCCTGTTTTCTCTTGATGTAGAGAACTTTGCCAGCATCTTATCCCGCACGGAAGCGAAAGCATCGTATTCATCCCTGGATATGTTTCTGGCGGGAGGTATTTGAAGCTTCAGAGGGTTGACGTATTCACCGTTCCTGCGGATGCGGAAATCGAGGTGCGGGCCTGTCGCCATTCCCGAGGAGCCCACATAACCGATGACCTGCCCCTGTTTGACCCAGACACCCGGCTTTATTCCTTTGCCTATTCTTGATAGGTGGCCATAGCTTGAAGTATAGGTCCCGTTATGTTTGATTTTAACGAATAGTCCGTTCCATCCTTTTTTCCTCGCCTGAATGACCTTCCCGTCACCTATAGCCACAACGGGGGTTCCCCTGGGGGCGGCGTAATCCACACCCTGGTGGGGCATGTACCTTTTCAATATGGGGTGCAGGCGCCTCAGTGTGTAACCCGATGAGATATGCGAGTAGTGCAGAGGCGCTTTAAGGAACTGCTTCCTCAGGGATTTGCCATCTTCGGTATAGTAGTCGCCCAGTACTCCGGCGTCCTCGAAGTATATTGCCCGATACGGCCTCCCCTTGTTGATAAACTCTGCGGCGAGGATGCGGCCGTCCCGCACATATTTCCCGTTCCTGTACTTTTTTTCGACCAGCAGCTTGAAGCTGTCCCCTTTTCTCAGGTCGGTGTTGAAGTCGATGTCCCAGGCGAATATCTTGGCCATCTGAATGACCAGCAAGGGGCTTTCCCCTCTGCCCACCACGGAATTGTAAAGTGAAGCCTTTATGACGCCGGAGAAGGCGGCTTCCTGGGTCTGGTAATCTATTCGGGACGTGGCGGCCCTGAAGGAACCGTTGGATTTCTCCACGCGGAGCAATTTTTGCCCGTCTATTTCGTATTCGAGCATCTTCAGCCGGCCCGAGCCATCGAAACCGAGACGGTAAGGAGAGCCGACCCTTATGTGGTTAAGGTCGAATAGATTCTTTGCCGCCGCCACCACCTGACTCACCAGTTTAGGGGATGAACCTTGCGCTTTCAGGATATTGAAAAGAGTATCTCTTTCACCGACTTTACCCGAATAAATGCGCAGTTTTTCCACCTGAGGAGCCCTGATTTCCCCTTGTTTGAGAGTTTTTAAGGGAGGCGCTTCCGCCCTGGGTAGGCCAGGGGGCTTCATTTGCGATACGCTGTTGCCCTGTCTGTAGCCGTAAGATATGAACAGTGAGAAAAGAAGGCCCGCCGCGAAGAGCGTCCATAAGGGAGTACTAATGATGAAACCTATGAAGGTCGTGCTTTCAGTTTTTTTCATGGTTAAGAGCCTTCTCTATGGG
>CAYVLI010000021.1:7948-15202 GCA_964452105.1 uncultured Nitrospinota bacterium | reverse complement strand
AATTTCAAATTACTATCTTATTATAACGTTAAGCTGCGCACAACAAGATATTATCACGCAGGACGTGGCGACGCTGCATTGTCGTACACAAACAAGTTTCGTGCCATTTCCACTGTTTTGCCTGAAAAGGTTGTTAATTATCTTACCTGCTGTGAGCGGCATCTCGCCGCCATGCTCATTTAGCAAACTGCTATAAGGCATTATTCCGGGTCCCATGTAGCAACTATTAAGAAAGTTTATTTATTATCCAACGTCCGATCCGGAATAATGAGATAATTTTCGCCAGGGAACCCTTTGTAGCCGCCCTGCGAAGGAACATCGACACGAACTGCGGAAATACACTCTCAAACTGACGTGAACGGGTTATTAAGGAAAACCTTTTCCCTTTAAAGGTACTACCAGAAGGAATAATTTCTGATTAAACATTTATGGGTCAGGTAGTCAAAGCTATATGAAGATTTTGAAACTTGCTTTACCGGCAAGGGGACGAACAATTAATTTTGAGTCCTTCAGCAAAATGCACAGGGCGCTCAGGCAGCAAAATCATCCGCCTATCTGCGACATATAGCGGTTGGCGTTATGAGGAGTCGAAGAAAGCGAATGACCCTGTGGCTTTGCCGCCGTACCATGATGGAGCAGGTTAAAGAGTTCCTCGTCCGAGATGCCTCTTCTCAATGGGGTCTTCAGATCTATTTCGACATCGGAGAAGAGACAGGTCCGAAGTTTACCGTCCGCCGTTATGCGAAGCCTGTCGCACGACCCGCAGAAATGGCGGCTTATGGGGCTGATGAAACCTATCCGGCCTTTCCCCTCTTGAAATCTGAACATGACGGCAGGGCCACCGCTTTTACCATCAATCGGGATTAATCTTTCCTTCGCTTCAACCAGAGACTTGACTTCTTCGCTGGGCATATACTTGTCGCGGCTCCAGAACTCATCTTCGCCCACAGGCATGAACTCTATGAACCTTACCTGCAATTCCTCTTCCCTGGCCAGGGTTGCGAAATCGAGGACCTCGTCATGGTTGAGGCCGCGGATTACCACCATGTTTATTTTCAGGGGGTCCAGACCAGCCGCCCTGGCCGCATGAATGCCCGCAAATACCTTCTCAAGGGAACCCTGCCGGGTTATCTGCGCGTAGCGGCCCGGCCTCAGAGAATCAAGGCTCACGTTCACCCTGCGCAACCCCGCCTTATGCAGGCGCCGGGCATATTCCTCGAGCAGCAGCCCGTTGGTGGTGAGCCCCAGGTCGCGCACGCCTTCCATTTCCGAGAGCCGCGATATGAACTCCACCAATCCCTTGCGCACCAGGGGCTCGCCCCCGGTTACACGGATTTTGCTTATCCCTCCGGCCACGGCGAGGCGGGCTATGCGGAGAAGCTCTTCGTAGTTCAGCACCTGGTCGGATGAAAGCAGGTCAACGCCCTGGAGGGGCATGCAATAGCAGCACCTGAGGTTACAGCGGTCGGTGACGGAGATGCGCAGGTAATTGATGCGCCGGTTGAAGCCGTCCACCAGTTCGCCGGGAAGCTTTTCTGTTCCCCGTGCCGGTTTGGTCATTGAATGTGTCTCCGGTCAATCATGCAGGAACACTCTCGACTGTTCTCGAATCCGAACGCCTTAAAGTATATATGGAAGCGGCTGCAAGTCAAACCAAATAAGAGATCGCTACACCAGCCTTATAAAGACCTCATCCGAGAGAAGGATTCCGCTCCGGCTGAGCCGCAAACATCGGCCCTCCATCTCCAGGAGACCCTCTTCGCAAAGCTCTTTTACCGTTGAACCATATTCCCTGTTAAAGTCGATGCCATATTTATTGCCGTAATCTTCCACGTCGATGCCTTCGGTGAGTCTCAGGCCCAGCATGAGCGCCTCGCCCAGGGCCGCCCTCGGCGAAAGCCTTTCGCGAAACTCCAGCGCCGAGCCTCCTTCCGCCATTTTTGTCATGTAATCCCCGGGGGCTTTGATGTTGGCGGAACGTTCACCTTTCAGGTAGGAATGGGCTCCCGCTCCCAGACCCAGGTATTGGCCGTTCCGCCAGTAATTGACGTTGTGCCGGCAACGGAAACCGGGTTTGGCGAAGTTGGATATCTCGTAATGCTCGTAGCCCTCCGCCGTCAGCTTCTCTACGGCGAGCGAATACATATTGCTGCAGGTTTCTTCGTCGGGCAGAGTTATGATTCCCATTTTGCGCAGTCGGTCGAAAGGCGTCTTCTCCTCTACCTTCAGTCCGTAAGCCGAGATATGTTGCGGGGCATGGGAAAGCGCCGTCTCCAGATCCCTATCCCATTGAGAGACTTCCTGCGCGGGTAAGCCGAACATCAGGTCCAGGGAAACGTTTTTAAATCCTGCTTCGGCTGCCAGACGAATCCCCTTCACAGCCGAATCGCCGTCATGAATCCTGCCCAGTCTCCTGAGGCTCTCGTCGTCGAAGCTCTGAACCCCCAGGCTCAGCCTGTTGAAACCGACCGCAAGGAGGGCATCAAAAAGTTCGGGAGAGACGGTTTCGGGGTTGGCTTCGACGCTTATCTCGGCTTCAGGAGCAATGTTGAAGGCTTTCACACAGCGAGCGAGGATGGAACTCAACAACTCCCCCCGCAGTATCGTGGGCGTGCCGCCTCCGAAGAAGATACTGGGCACTGCGGCATGCTCCAGCTCACTTCCCCTGAATTCCAGCTCGGCGAGCAGGGCTTGCGCGTAATTTTCGTATTCCGCTTCCCTGCCGGGGAAAGAGTTGAAGTCGCAGTAGCCGCATTTACTCCTGCAGTAAGGGATATGTATATATAAGGAGACCTCTTCCATCAAAATAATCGAGGGTTAACGAGTTTCAACAAGAGGGCCTTCTGGGCATGGAGGCGGTTCTCCGCCTGATCGAATACCACTGATAGAGGGCCGTCGAGAACATCATCGGTTATCTCGTAGCCACGATGAGCGGGCAGGCAGTGCATGATCAGCGCACGGCTCTTTCCCAGTAACTTGCGGTTGACCTGGTACGGCGGGAAGACCTTCAACCGCTTCTCGGTCTCGGCCTCCTGTCCCAGAGATACCCAGGTGTCGGTATAAACGATGTCCGCATCCTTAACCGCTTTACGGGGATCATAACCCGAGTCCAGTAAGCCGCTGTCTCTTCCCAGCTTCAGCGCCTCCTTCATCGGTTCGTATCCACGCGGCGTTGCCACGCTCACTCTCATTCCCACCAGCGTGCAGGCGATGATGAGAGAGTTGCAAACGTTGTTGCCGTCTCCCACGTAAGCCAGTTTCAGGCTGGACAGCTTCCCCGTCTTCTCCTTTATGGTAAGCAGGTCTCCCAGGGCCTGGCAGGGATGAAAGCGGTCCGAGAGAGCGTTTATCACCGGGACTTCAGACGCCTCGGCCATTTGAGCGAGGGTCTGGTGATCGTTCACCCTGGCGGTGATGGCGTCCGCGTATCGGGCCATGCACTTGACTTCGTCCTGAAGGCGGCCGACGGTCAGGTTGGTAGTGCGCCAGTCCAGGTAGATGGCGTGTCCCCCCGTCTGTGCCATGGCCGCTTCGAAGGACATGCGCGTGCGGGTGGAGGTCTTCTGGAATATCATGGCCAGCACTTTATTATGCAGCGCTTCATGGTATGAGTCCGGGAAACGCTTGACCTCCTGGGCCAGCTCCACGATTTTTAGTATGTCATCTCCGTCAAGGTCCGCCAGGGTAAGTAGATGCTCCACGATACCTCCCGCCGCATTGAATGCGTTATCTCCATAAACTTTAACAAATATCCAACAGGATATATAAAATTACTTCGGGTCATAACCCCAGCGACCTGGCCACTCGCTCGCGGTGGAAAGACGCATCGCCGAAAGCCAGTTCTCCCATCTTCGACTGTTTCAGGTAGAGATGCAGAGAATGCTCCTGGCAGAAGCCTATACCCCCGAAAATCTGATGAGCCTTGAGCACTGTCCGCTGGCAGGCATCGCTGACCCAGGCCTTGGCGACCGAGACGCTGGTGGAAAAAGGCATCCCTTCGCTTAGTTCCCATGCAGGTTTCTGCGTGATGAAGCGAGAGCCTTCTACGTCCCTGAGCATATCGGCGCAGTAGTGCTGAATGGCCTGGAAGCTTCCAACGGGCCGACCCGATTGTTCGCGCTGCTTCACGTAATCCACGGTCAATTCCAGCACCTTCTGAGCGCCCCCCACCAGCACCGCACATCTGGCCGTTGCAGCCATGTCCAGCGCTCTGTCCAGTACGGGCCCGCCGCCACCCGGCTTCCCCAGCACATCTTCTTTGCCCACCTTCACCCCTTCGAAACGCACCTCGAACTGTTTTTCGTTTCCCATTGTCTTCAAGGGTTCGATGGAGATGCCCTCGCGGTCCGAATCGAGCAGTAAAAGAGTCATCTTGTCGACCGACGGCTCCTTCTCCTCCGCTCCCGCAGTACAGATAATATATCGAGCGAGGTGGGCGTCGGGGACGAAGAGTTTGGCGCCGTGAAGCAGGCCGTCTTCCTTGATGGATGTTTCCGGCGAAAGCGTCCCATAAGAGCTTTCCGGTTCGATGTACGCCAGCGTGGCTATTATCTCTCCGCGCGCTACGGAGGGCAGGACGGCCTGCTTCTGCCCGTCATTCCCGCACATCGATATAATGGGCGCGGCCAGCCCTACCGTAGATAGGAAGGGTCCCGGAAGGCAGGCCCTGCCCATCTCCTCGAGGAGCACAATGAGGTCCATAAAACTACCTCCGCTTCCGCCGTACTCCTCCGGTATGAACAAGCCCGGCCAGCCCAGCCCGGCCATTTCCTCCCACAAACTGTGGGGGCAGCCGCGCTCGTCCTCTATCATCTCCTGGACAAGTTCGGGAGGGCAGTGGGCATCCAGAAAGTCTCTCGCGGCCTTTCTGAGCGCCTGCTGTTCATCGGTCAGCATGAAGTCCATTCTCGAGCTCCGGTTAATGAAACTGCTCAACCCCTGGGCAAACCCAGACCCATGCGGGCGATATTATTGCGGATTATCTCCGAGGTTCCACCGGCGATGGTCTGTCCCAGGGAGACCTGATAGAGATGCTGAATCGTTCCCTCCAACTGCACCCGCCTGGAGCCCTCGTGCAGGGGCCCGTAAGGCCCCAGCATCTCCATGCCCAACCGGAAAAGCCTTTGCCCCATCTCGTCGGCGAAGACCTTACCCAGCGAAGCCTCGTAGGTGGGGGACAAACCCTTTTCCAGCATCCAGCCCGTCCTGTAGAAAAGCATGCGGCAGACTTCTATATCTACGGCCATCTGCGCTATCTTCTGCCTCAACGCCCCGTCTTCTGAAAGCAGTCTTCCATCTCTCTTGCTGTTTTTTGCATACTGCACCAGATCATCGAGCGCCCGCCTGCAGAAGGTCGGTTTCACGAAGCGGCCCCAGAAGCGGTCCGCCTCGAGCCCCTTCAATAACTGGTAAAAACCCTGGTTCTTCCGGCCCAGGATGCGGTCCGCCGGGACTCGCACTTCGTCGTAAAAGACCTCATTGTGGTAGTGATCCCCCGCCAGATTAAGAATGGGACGAACCGTAACGCCCGGTGTATCGTTGTCCACTATGAACATGGTAAGCCCCTTATGCCTGGGGGCATCGGGGTCAGTGCGGGCGAGGACGAAGCCATACTGCGCCAGGTGAGCGTTGCTGCTCCACGTCTTGTGGCCCTCTATGACATAAAAATCGCCATCTTCCAGGGCGCGAGTCTTGAGGCTCAAAAGGTCCGACCCGGCATCGGGCTCGCTGTATCCCTGCCAGAAAGCTGCTTCGCCGCTGGCCAGGCGCGGCAGGAACTCTTCTTTCAGTCGTTCGTTCCCCATCTCGATGATGGTCGGCGCTATGCTTATGTTCATGAGGATGGCTTCTATGGGAGCGCGGTGGTATGCGAGTTCTTCCAGCATGACCAGCAAGTGCATTATGGGACGCCCCATGCCGCCATATTCTTCCGGCCAGGTCAGGGATAACCAGCCCTTTTCACCCAGCTTGCGCGTGTACTCCCACGACCATCTGCCGGTGCCGTAACCGCTGTCTTCGCCCTGGGTGGGAAAAGTTTCAGGCGGGTACCGCCTTATAAACTCGCGTACTTCCTCCCGGAAGGCTTCTTCTTCCTGAGTGAAACCGAACTCCATGCTTCATTCCTCGCCGGGTAATGAGTAACATAATTACCTTGGACAGATGAGAGTATAGCAGGAGCGAAATCAGGAATCAACAAACGATGAGAAGAGAAATTCCCCCATGAGATATAGTGCTTCAGACGGCATAATATGATAGCATCTCTGTAAAAGAACCTCTGTTATCCCTTCATCTCATAATCGATGATAGGAGGCCGGGCATGAGAACGGCGGAAGGTCTGATTAATGCGCTGAAAATTGAGGGCGTGGATTTCGTTGCCGGTTTTCCCGGCGGGGGCATCATGGACATAATAGATGCCCTGATAGACGCTCCCGAGATAAGGTCCATACTGACCCGTCACGAGCGTGTGGCCGTGGACATGGCCGATGGATACGCCCGCGCCGGCGGCAAGCCCGGCGTGGCGATAATATCACAGGGGGCGGGAGGAGCGCACGCTTTCGCGGGACTGGCGCAGGCTTACTCCGATAATTCACCTGTGCTGGCCATCCTGGGGCACGTGCCCCGTAGCTCGATAGGGAACCAGGAAGTGCAGGAGATACGCAACCTGGAGGTGTTCCGCTCGGTGACAAAATGGGTGGAACGCATAAACATGGCCCGGCGTGCGCCGGAAATGATGAGGCGCGCTTTTACCTGTCTCCGCTCCGGACGCCCCCAGCCCGTGGCGCTGGAACTGCCCGCAGACGTTGCCGCAGAAGACCTTCCCCGGCAAGAGTTGGCTTACACCCCCGTAGGCAGTGGTCTCCGCTCGGCAGGAGACGTTTCCGATATCCAGGCGGCCGCGCAAGCCCTGGTCAAGGCAGAACTTCCTCTCATTTACGCAGGCGCGGGCGTTCTGTACGCTGACGGCCATGCCGAATTATTGGAACTGGCCGAACTGCTTCAGGCCCCCGTGATGTCCACGCTGAACTCGAAGAGCGTGTTTCGGGAGGACCATCCGCTCTCTCTGGGTCTGGGGGGTTACCCCAAATCACGCTTCGGCACCAGACCGGCGCTGCACTTCGCCCGGAGAGCCGATGTGGTTCTGGCGGTGGGGAACAGCTTCAAGTCCATGGCTACGATGCGACTGCCCAAGCCGGAAGGCGTAACGCTGATTCACGTCAACGCAGACGAAAAAGAGATAAACAAGAACTATCAGGC